>NZ_JBAKHU010000011.1:0-119446 GCF_036906895.1 Micromonospora sp. CPCC 206060 | reverse complement strand
TAAACAAATTGGCACTGGCTTATCAAGCACCCTGTTGAGTTCTCAAAGAACAACCACACACCAAGCCGGTTTCCCACATTGTGGGATCCCCCTTGGGGCAACTCCTCTACCTTACCAGAGCGACTTCGCAGTGTCAAGACCGTGTTTTTGGTCCCGGCTTACTCTGTCTGAGTTCCCAGGACAACGCACACCTAGAACGGTGGTCGTTTCTGTCTGGGGAAGACCTGCAGACCGGCCGATCGCCGCTCTGCGGCCATCCGCCCGGCTCCTGCCGGCTTCAGCACTCTACCCGGCTGGCTTCGCGATCGCAACCCCGGTCCAACCGGCCGATCACACCACCCGGTACCAGCTTCGCTCGGCGGCAATCCACCACGAACCTGGCGCCCGCTTCCTGCCGTCTTGTCCGGCCTTCCGCGTGCAGAGAGAAAATTACGCTTCCGCTCCAGAGAACACAAATCAGCGTCCATCACTGCCTAGCTAGGCTCGTCCCGCCGGGTACACCTCGTCCTATCAGAGAACTGATCGGCGCAGGTGTGACGACAGGGAGGGCCAGCGCGTGACACAGTGACATCCATGGCTCCGGCTCGGCAGGACGTGCGGATACTGGCCGCAGACGCACTACTCGGCCTCCTGCTGCCGATCTGGCAGCTCGTCATCGGCGTCCTGGTGCTCCTGGCGGTACTCGCCTCCGTACGCACACTCGCCCGCCGAGGGCCGTCCCGGATGTCCACCGCCCTGCTGGTCACCGCAGCGGCGATCATCGGACTGGCGGTGATCGGGGTACTGCTCCAGGACGGCTGACCGGTCAGAGCCGACGGTTGGCCAGGCTGGGCAGCTCGGTGCGGATCGTGGCCAGCCGGTCCAGGTCGATGTCGGCCACGGCGACGGTCGTGGTGTCCGGCGCCACGCACAACGGCAGCCCCCAGGGGTCGACCACCATGCTCCGGCCGAAACAGGTACGACCCGGATCGTGGTCGCCGATCTGCCCGGCCGCCGCCACGTAACACTGGTTCTCGATCGCCCGGGCCCGGAGCAGCACCTCCCAGTGGTCCCGCCCGGTGTGCAGCATGAACGCCGCCGGTACCACCAGCAGATGCGCGCCACCCTCGACGGCCAGCCGCCGGTACAGCTCGGGGAAGCGCAGGTCGTAGCAGATGGAGAGACCGACGCGCACCCCGTCGACGGTGACCACGACCGGCTCGGTGCCGGCGGCCACGGACGCGGACTCGCGATAGGAGACGCGACCCGGGATCTCCACGTCGTACAGGTGGATCTTGCGGTAGCTGGCGGTCAGCGCGCCGGACCGGTCGAACACCAGCGAGGTGTTGTAGGTGTGGTCGGAGTCGGGGCCGGTCTCGTGGAACGACCCGGCGATCACCCAGATGCCCAGCCGTTGCGCGGTCCGCGCGAAGAACTCGCCGAACTCGCCGTCCACCGGTTCCGGTCGGGGCAGCCCGGCGGCGGGGCCCAGATAGTCGACGTACTCGGGCAGGACGGCGAGGTCAGCGCCGGCGTCCGCCGCCCGGGCGAGCAGGCCCGCAGCCTGCGCCAGATTGGCGGCCCGGTCGTCGCGGGCGTTGAGCTGGCAGACGGCGACACGCATGCCCCGAGCCTACGGGTACCCGTGATCAGCGGGGAGAGCTGCGCGACAGCCGCCTCCGGTGGCGGTCGTGACCGGATCAGGTCACGACCGCCCCGGGTAGCCACTCAGGCGGACTTCTCCTCGCGTTCACGCCGGGCCCGACGCCCGGTGAACTCCCGGGGCACGATCGTCGGGTAGACGTTCTCCAGGACCACCTCACGGGTGATCAGCACCCGGGCCGCGTCGGGGTTGCTGGGCACCTCGTACATCACGGAGAGCAGAACCTCCTCCATGATGGCGCGCAGCCCACGGGCGCCCGTCCCCCGCAGCATCGCCTGGTCGGCGATCGCCTCCAACGCCGGCGGCTCGAACTCCAGCTCGACGCCGTCCAGCTCGAAGAGGCGCTGGTACTGCCGGACCAGGGCGTTACGCGGCTCGGTCAGGATGCGTACCAGTGCCGCCCGGTCCAGGCTGCGGACACTCGTGATCACCGGCAGCCGGCCGACAAACTCGGGGATCAACCCGAACTTGAGCATGTCCTCCGGCAGCACCTGGTCGAAGACGTCGTCGGCCATCCGCTCGGAGACCGACCGCAGCCGGGCCCCGAAGCCGGTGCCGCCCTGACCCGTCCGCGACTCGATGATCTGGTCGAGGCCCGCGAAGGCACCACCGCAGATGAACAGCACGTTGGTGGTGTCGATCTGAATGAACTCCTGGTGCGGGTGCTTGCGCCCACCCTGTGGTGGCACGTTCGCCACCGTGCCCTCAAGGATCTTGAGCAGGGCCTGCTGGACACCCTCGCCGGAGACGTCCCGGGTGATCGACGGGTTCTCCGACTTCCGGGCGATCTTGTCGACCTCGTCGATGTAGATGATCCCGGTCTCGGCCCGCTTGACGTCGTAGTCCGCCGCCTGGATCAGCTTGAGGAGGATGTTCTCCACGTCCTCGCCGACGTAGCCCGCCTCGGTGAGCGCGGTGGCGTCCGCGATGGCGAACGGCACGTTGAGCATCCGGGCCAGGGTCTGCGCCAGGTGGGTCTTACCGCAACCGGTCGGCCCGATCAGCAGGATGTTGGACTTGGCCAGCTCGACGCCGTCCTCGCCGCCCGCTGCCCCGGCCTGGATGCGCTTGTAGTGGTTGTAGACCGCCACCGCGAGGGCCCGCTTCGCCTGGTCCTGCCCCACGACGTAGTTGTCGAGGAACTGGCAGATCTCCATCGGCTTGGGCAGCTCTTCCCACTTGACCTCGCCGGTCTCGGCCAACTCCTCTTCGATGATCTCGTTGCAGAGATCGATGCACTCGTCGCAGATGTAGACCCCGGGCCCTGCGATGAGTTTTTTGACCTGCTTCTGCGACTTGCCGCAGAACGAGCACTTCAGTAGGTCGCCACCGTCGCCGATCCGTGCCACCTACATTTCTCCCTGCGCTCATCGACCGGTGTTCCCCGGCCGCCTCCAGGAGGCTACGCCCCCGTCGGTCCCGCCCCGCTCCACGGTCGGACCAGCGGAGCGGTACAGACTGACGTTACCCGCTACCCGGGTTTTCTCCGACCCCCGGACCGGTGTGTCAGGGGGTCGGCCGGGAACATCACCCGGCCGACCCCCCGTACCAGATCCGTCAGCCCGCGGCGTTGGCCGCCAGCAAGCCCTTCTTGCGACTGGTCAGGATCGTGTCGACCAGCCCGTACTCGCGGGACTCCTCGGCCGTCATGATCTTGTCGCGGTCGATGTCCTTGCGGACCTTCTCGACCGGCTGGTTGCAGTGCCGGGAGAGCATCTCCTCCAGCTGGGTCCGCATCCGCAGGATCTCCCGGGCCTGGATCTCGATGTCCGAGCCCTGCCCGTAACCGCCCTCGGTGGCCGGCTGGTGGATGATGATCCGGGAGTTCGGCAGCGCCATCCGCTTGCCCGGCGTACCCGCGGCGAGCAGCACCGCAGCGGCGCTGGCAGCCTGACCGAGGCAGACCGTCTGGATGTCCGGCCGGACGTACTGCATCGTGTCGTAGATCGCCGTCATGGCGGTGAACGAACCACCGGGCGAGTTGATGTACATGATGATGTCACGGTCCGGGTCGGTGCCCTCCAGCGTCAGCAGCTGGGCCATCACGTCGTTGGCCGACGCGTCGTCCACCTGGACACCCAGGAAGATGATCCGGTCCTCGAAGAGCTTGTTGTACGGGTTGGACTCCTTCACCCCGTACGACGTGCGCTCGACGAAGGACGGCAGGACGTAACGGTTGTGCACGGCCGCGAACTGTGGCGGCAGGCTCAGGTCAGTCATCGTCAGCTCCTCAGCTCAGGGTTCCGGCGCCATCGGGAACCTGCGTAGCCCCGGTGATCACCTTGTCGATGAAGCCGTAGTCCTTGGCTTCCTGCGCCGTGAACCAACGGTCCCGGTCCGAGTCGGCCTCGATCTGAGCCTGGCTCTGACCGGTGTGCGCCGCCACCCGCTCCTGGAACATCCGCTTGGTGTAGAGCATCTGCTCGGCCTGGATGGCGATGTCCGACGCCGTACCGCCCATGCCGCCAGAGGGCTGGTGCATCATGATCCGCGCGTGCGGGAGGGCATACCGCTTGCCCTTGGCGCCGGCGCAGAGCAGCAGCTGCCCCATCGAGGCGGCCATGCCCATGGCGACGGTCGAGACGTCGTTGTCGATGAACTGCATCGTGTCGTAGATCGCCATGCCGGAGTAGACCGAGCCACCCGGCGAGTTGATCCAGAGGTTGATGTCCCGTTCCGGATCCTCCGCCGCGAGCAGCAGCAACTGGGCACAGATGCGGTTGGCGACCTGGTCGGTCACCTCGCTGCCCAGGAAGATGATCCGCTCCTTGAGCAACCGGTTGTAGACCGAGTCGTCGAGGTTGCCAATGGAGTCGCCCCCGCGGGCTTCGGACACCCTGAGAGGCATCGCTGGGATGTGCATTTCGGTCATGGCAGCCCTTCGCTCTCCGTACCGTCTTACGCCCGACACTAACCGGTCACCGAGCCCACAGAGTCCCTCTCGGGGCACTGTTCGCTATGAGCGCAGCTCGCGCGGGGCGTACCCCTGAAAGAAGACTGGCCGCCGCGCGCCGCAAGCGGCGGACGGCGGCCAGACCCGGTCGTTGATCAGTGCTCGTGGTCGTGGTCGTGCTCGTGCGCGGCCTCGTTCTCCTCGCGCAGCGCGTCCAGGGTCACCTCGTTGCCCGCGGTGTCCTTGATCTTGATGCGCTCCATCACCGAGGCGAGCGCCTTGCCCCGGCGGACGTCGCCGAAGACGGCGCCCGCGGCGCCCGAGCGGACCAGCTGGTCGTAGTACTGCTGCGGGGCCATGCCGGCGCGCTGGGCCCGGTGCACGATCTCGTGACCGAACTCGTCGTCGGTGACCTGGACGTTCTCCGCGTCCGCCAGCGAGTCGAGCAGCAGCTGGATCCGGACGCCCTGGGTGGCCGCCTCGGTCAGCTCGGTGGTGATCTGCTCCTCGGTCTTCTCCTCGGCGGCGAGGTAGTCATCCAGGGAGGCGCCGATCCGCTCAAGCTGGTCGACCATCGCCTGCTTGCGGTGGTCGACCTCCTCGCGGACGACGCCCTCCGGCGCCGGTACCTCGGCGGTGGCGACCAGCTGCTCCAGGGCCTTGTCCCGGGCGGCGTAGATCTGCTCCATCCGCTTGTCCTTGGTGAGCCGCTCGCGCACGTCGGCGCGCAGCTCGTCGAGGGTGTCGAACTCGCTGGCGATCTGGGCGAAATCGTCGTTCAGCTCGGGCAGCTCCTTCTCCTTGACGGTCCGGACAGTCACCTTCACGTCCGCGTCGCGGCCGGCGAAGTCGCCGCCGACGAGCTGGGTCACGAAGCTGGTCTCCTCGCCGGCGGAGAGACCGACGACCGCCTCGTCCAGACCCGGGAGCAGCTGCTTGCTGCCGACCTCGTGGGAGATGTTGCTGGCCGTGCCGCCGGGGACCTCGTCGCCGTCGACCGTGGCGGCCAGGTCGAGCTGCACGAAGTCACCCTCCTGGGCGGCCCGCTCGACGGTCTTCAGCGTGGCGAAGCGCTCGCGCAGGTTCTTGACCTGCTCGTCCACCTCGGTGTCGCTGATCTGGAGCTCGTCGACGGTCACCTCGACGGTGGCGAGGTCCGGGATGGTGATCTCCGGCCGGACGTCGACCTCGGCGGTGAACTTGAGGGTGTCACCGTCGTTGAACTCGGTGATCTCCACCTCGGGGCGGCCGAGCGTCTTGACGTCGTGCTCACGGACGGCGGCGAGGATGTTCTCCGGGATCGCCTCCTGCACGGCCTCGTTCAGCACGGCACCGCGACCCACCCGCTGGTCGATCACCGCAGCCGGGATCTTGCCGCGCCGGAAGCCGGGGACGTTCACCTGCTGGGCGATCTCCCGGTACGCCTTCTTGAGGCTCGGCTCGAGCTCGACGAACGGCACCTCGATGGCGAGCCGCACGCGCGTCGGGCTCAGAGTCTCGACGGTGCTCTTCACAGGCGTACTCCTTGACGGATCTGAGTCTTGATCTGGGCGTGATTCAGCCCATCGAGTGTAGGCGAGCCGAAGCGGCGCCCGATCAGCGCCCGGCACCACGGGTGGTGCTGCCGGACGCCGAGGCCGCGGACGACAGTCGGGGTGGCGGGATTTGAACCCACGGCCCCTCGCTCCCAAAGCGAGTGCGCTACCAAGCTGCGCTACACCCCGTTGCGACGAGAAGTGTATGCCCGTCCGTGTCCGGGCGGGGTGCCGGGGCACACGGCGGGTCGCCCGAGCATCTTCCGGCCGGTCGTCCGGTCAGTCATATCGCCTTCGCCCGGTGCGCCGGGGCCGGTCGGTACAGGTCCGGTCGGTACGGCGGGATACCCGTACGCGTCGGTGGGGCGGACCGGGTACGCTACCTCCCACGGCCCGGGGATCCGGGGCGTACGCGGGCGTAGCTCAATGGCAGAGCTTCAGTCTTCCAAACTGACGGTGCGGGTTCGATTCCCGTCGCCCGCTCCATCGGCCTCCGGGCACGAAGCGGCCCATCCTCGACGTACGCGATGCGCCGCCAGCCACCGGCTAGCGGACGAGACGAGGTGCCACCGGGTGATCGGAGTGCGTCCGGCAGGGTCGGGCGTGCAGGGTCGGGACAGCGTGCCGTCTAGGCGCGGAGGTCGGGTGACACCGTTCCTTCCGCCGCCTCCAGCCAGCGCCGATACCAACGAGCGAACCTGAGGGGCGTCCCATCGTCGTCGTGAAGCGGCCGGAAGCCGCCTCCGTCGGCCCTGTCGTCGGCCCACATCTGGCCGCGTGCCGGGCCGGTGACGACAAGGGCCTCCCGCAGCGCGCAGCCAAGATGACACAGGTACAGCAACCCAATCGAATGCTCGGGCTTGAGAAGGACTGCGTCGCGCCGTTCCCAGTACGCTTCCTCCGCCTCGCTGAACTCCTCCTCCGAGTCGTAGTCCGCCTCGTCCGGCCGCGCGGGCAGACCGTCGGCGGGGTTGAACGCCTCGACGTGGGGAAAGGGCTGCCTGAGCGTGTCCAGGTCGGTGAGATCGGCTCCGTCGCCCGCCCACTGCCACCCTCCGTCCGATCGACGGACGGGGAAGAGCCCGTAGGCCGGTCCCGCACCGCCCCGCCCCGCCTCCAGCAGGAACGACCGGTACTCGCCGGGTAACCGCACCTGGAGCTGCGCCTCAATCTCGCCCAGGTCCCCGGGCCTCAATGGCGGCTCAAGCTCCCACTCGTGATCGGAGGAGCCGAAAACACCATCGGCGTCCGGCGCGGCGGCCAGCCGCTTGAGCCGTGTGCGTACATCCGACCAGCCAGTGAGCGTCACGGTCGGCACGATACAAGCGCGGGGTCCGCATCGGGTTCAGGTCCGTGCACCGTCATCACGGCGGGACCGTGTGGCCCACGCGGTCAGCAGGCCGCCCGCCATCCAGACCAGCGTGGCCACCGTGTGGACGGTGCTGTAGATCGGCACCACGAACAGCACGACGCCCGCACCCAGTAGGACGGCCAGGCCGATCCGCGCACGGGTCCGGCGGGCCGGGGACAACAGGCCCGCCGTTCTGGTCAGGATCCACCACAGCACCGGCCCACCGAGGACCATCACGATGGTCAGGATCATGATGATGTCCAACCCCGGCCTCCGTCTCCAGGGGCGCCCGCGCCCCGGCACGGTCGGGGCCAGCGCCCCGTCCGCAATCATGATGAGACCCAGGGGCATCGAACGCCATGGGCGTCCTGCCCTCCTGCGCAGCGATGTCGATTCGCGTCTCCTCGGCAGGCTGGCGACATCGCCGGGACGGCCGGACGGGATGCCCGCCTTGCCGGTGGCGGGCATCCCGGGTCTACCGGCCGTGGTCGTGACTAGTGCACGACCTTGTTACCGGCCACGTTGTCGCCGAGGAACTTGCTGCCGAGGACCTTGTCGCCCTGGATGTTCTCCACCGTGATGGAGAACTCCTTGGCCGGGTTGTCGATCGCCTCGACGATCTGGTGGACCAGGTAGTAGACCTGCTCCTGGTCCCTGCTCATCAGCGCGACGTGCGGATTGCCCGCGGTCTCCACCATCAGCGCGTAGATGTTCGTCTCGCTGAGCGCGCGGGCCAGCTGGATCGCCTTGAGGGCGAGGACACCGGCCACCGCCAGGAAAAGGATGACGTAGAACGCCTCCGACGCCGCGTCGCCGAGGCAGGTGAGGAAGATGAACCCGAAGAAGCCGGCCACGGCCGTCTTCACCGCGCTCCTGATGAAGGCCCGGATGGCGGCGCTGCGGTCCGGCACGTACGCCGCGGAGCGCACGCGGGCGATGTTGTGCAGCGGGTACGCGTGGTCACCGACCCACAGCGTACGGTTCCTGACGGCTACCTGGACGGTCTCCAGTGCATATCCCATGGTGCTCAGGTCCCTTCGGGAAGGTGGTCAGTCAGCGATCACGGTCTGCTCGGCCACGCCCTCACCCGCCACGAGGACAGGCAGTTGGGTGTCGTCGTGGCCGTGCAGGCTCAGCAGGTTGAGTCCGAGTTCGTAGGCGACCCGCACCGACCTGCCGTGCGCTATGCCCTGGTAGAAGCCGGTGGCGAAGCGGATGGCGGTCAGGTCCGGTACCGGCCCCTGCATGGCGATCACGCACGGCACGTGTCGGGCCACCGCGCGGGCCTGTTCGTGGGTGAAGCAGGCGTTGAGCACGACGCACCGCAGCGAGCCCCGGAGGATCCCGAACAGGTCGCTGAGCGCGTGCGGGGGTACGGGCTGCGGAAGGCCGAAGTCGTCGTTGACCAGGATTCCGTGCGACTGGCTGCCGTGCCCGCTGAAGTGGGCGATCGCCGGTCGGTGCCGCAACAGGGCGGACTGGAGGTCGTCCAGGCGTACCGCGTCGGCGGTGCGGATGGCCAGCCAGTCACCGGCCTGCGCCAGGGTGACGGCCTGGTCGATCGCCCGCCGCTCCTGGTCGAGGCGCAGGGCCGAGGTACGTAGCGGGTTGGCGGTCATCAGCAGGATCACCCGGGATTCCCGACGGTGGGCGCGGCCACCGTGGGTCTGGGTGCCGGAGAGCCGGCCGTCGTCGGGGACGTGGCCGGCGCCGTAGACGTGCTTGTCGCCCTGGACCAGGTCGCCGCCGAACTTGTTGCCGTAGACCTTGTCCCCGTAGACGATCTCTCCCATGACGGCTCCATGCCTCATCGCTGTTCTCCCGCCTGGCCGCCCTGGCTGTGCTGGTCGTGCTGACCCTCCTGGCCGTCCCGGGGCGTCGGCGGGGTGGTGCCCAGGGTGTGGAGCAGCGTGCTGCGCCGGTCGCGGACCGAACGGGGCATCGGGTGTGCCGGCCGGGAACCGATCGGGGTCGCCCTGGTCGCGCTGATCCGGTCGAGCAGCCGGGCGGCGGTGAGCACCTGCACCGGGTCCTGCCGGCGCACGGCCGGCTCAAGGGAGTCGAGCACCCCGAGCACGCGTGGCCAGAAACGTTCGTCGTCGGTTTCCACGTCGTCGAGGCGAATGAGCGACGCAATGAGAAAGTTCTTTACGTCCGGTTCCAGGGTGCGGAGTACCTCCGTCATGAAATCACCCCCTCAGGCCCAGAACGAGCCATTGAGTCATGCATATCGATTTCAGGGGTCGGGTTGGTCGGTTAGCAGGGGGCGGCGATACCGATTTTCTGCACCACCTGTGCCGCCGGTTGAGCATGTGGACAACATGGCCGGCAATTTGCCACCTTCAACCGGTTCGGTCCGAAGTAACGGATCAACCGGAACAGCTCCCTGCCTTTCTCCGCCCGACGTACGAGTTCCCTGATCAAGCACACAGCCGGAACGCTTCCAACGCAATGCCGTATCTGCTTCCGGTTTGCTTCCGACCATGCGCAGTTGTACGCTCCCCCGATCGAGTCATTTCCGCAGGTAGACCCTTTAGAGGGGACGTGCGATGCCTCATGTGCGGGTGGCGGCACTCGGCCAACTCCTCGTCGAGGTCGATGGGAAGCCCGCAAGACTCACCCCGACCAACGCCCGGATGCTGCTCCGACTCCTCGTCGCCGGCGGCCGGCCGGTGGCGATCGAGCAGCTCTACCGCGACATCTGGCACGCCGGCACGGCGGCGCCACTGAGCCGGGGCAACCGGACCCTCGTCCAGCGGCAGATCGGCGAACTGCGCAGGATCGTCGACCCGGAACGCCCCGGTGACACCTCCAAGGTCATCCTGACCGCCCGGGGCACCTCGTCGGCGTACCGGCTGGCACTGGCCCGGGACGACGTGGACGTCTGGCGGTTCGAGGACCTGGCCGAGGCCACCCGAACGGTGGAGCCGGCCCACGTCCCCGAACTCGCCCGCACCGCGCTCGCGCTGTGGCGGGACACCACGGCCGTCCAGCTCGGGCCGGACCGCTCCGGCGTACGCGAACTGCGCCGCCTGCTTGCCCTGCGCGCCTCGGTCCAGCGCCGGCTCCTCGACGCGTACGTCGAACTGCGGCGCCCCGACGAGGCGCGGTCGCTGGCCCGGGAGCTGCTCGCCGAGCAACCGACGGACAGCGAGGTCCGGGCCATCCTCGACGACCTGCGGCAGCGGGAGTCCACCGACCAGCACGTCGTGCTGCGGCACACCTTCGACCGGCCCCGGGCCACCCTCCTGCTGGCCGTCGGGGACCTGTTCGCCCTGCACCGGGCGGACCTGGTGGTCGGGTTCACCGACACCTTCGACACGTCCACCCAGGGCGACCGGGTGATCTCCGCGACCAGCATCCAGGGACAACTGCTCCACCGGGTTTACCAGGGCGACCGGGAACGGCTCGACCGGGACCTGCGACGCGCCCTGTCCGGGGTACCCGAGGCGGGCCGGGAGACCCGCAGCAGCAAACGCCACGGCAAGCTGGTCCGGTACCCGGTGGGTACGGTGGCGGTGCTGCCCGACGAGGCGCGGCGGATCTTCTGCGTCGCGTACAGCCGCCTCGGCAACGACCTGGTCGCCCAGTCCTCACTGGAATGGCTGACCGACAGTCTCGACCGGGTGTGGGAGGCGCTGCACCGGCACGGCCAGTTCGCCGACGTCGCGATACCGCTCGTCGGGTCCGGCCGGTCCCGTCTGGACACGGTCGACCATCAGGGGTTGCTGGAGCTGATCGTACGTTCATTCATACGTGCGTCGGGTCGTATTCCGATCTGCCGGGAACTCCGTATCGTCCTGTCCCCGCATCAACGTGAGAAGGTCGACATCGACGCCCTGCACCGACTGATCAACTCGTTGTAGCAACGAATATGGCGCACCGTCTACGATCTTCCCGTGCCCGAGACGGAATCACCTGCGGTTCATGGCCGGGAGTTGGTCGTCCACCTCTTTGCACCACTGAACGGTCCGCGGGCGGTCGAGGCGTACGCAGATCTGCAACGCATCTGGGCGCGGTGTCACGAACTCGTCGGAATGTGTCACCCGATCGGTGGCATTCCGGTCCCCGACAAGTTACCGGACCTGTCGGATATCCGCCGCGACACGTCCGGTCTCGATGATGTGGCCCTGGCCGGGCAGCAGGCCACCGAGCCGGTGTTCCAGGCCGTTCTGCGCCGCCACCACGACGTGGTGAACCTGTCGGTGGTCCTCGCCCCCACGACCGGGACCGGGACCGATGACTGGATCCGGCTCGACCGGCTGTGGTCCACGATTGCGCCACCGTGGTCCGGTGGGCTCCTCGGCGTCGCCCGCGTCTACCAGGGGCTGATGTCGCACCAGGCAACCGTCGACCACTCCTCGGCGGACACCCTGCACCCTCTGCTGCCGGTCACCGGCACGGCCCGGTACTGGTCGGACGGGGTGGTGACCCCGGTCGGGCTCGGGGTGTGGGAGGTGGGCGCGACCGACGACGCCCGGCCGGAGCGACGGCTGCTCGTCCTGGCACCGGACGGGTACGACGACGTGTTGAGTGCCTGGACCTGGTCGCGGGGTGACGCGGCGATGCCGCCACTGGCCCGCTACCTGCTGCACGCGGCGACCGTCCGGCATCACCTGCGCGTCCGGTTGGCCGCCGGCGACCCCGTCGCCGAGGTCGATCTCGCGACGGAACTGGTCGCCAGGTCACCGGCCGGCTGGTTGCCGGACGACGTGTTACCGCGTCTGGTCCGGAGTGAGGTGGCGGCGACCACCCTGGAACGGCAGTTGGGCACGATGAGCCGTTCGGTGGAGACGACCCGCGCCAACATGCGCGCGGCACTGGGCGGCGAGGCGGACGTGCTGGTGACCGGCGCCGGTCCGTTCGCCGACGACGACCGGCTCGTCGACTGGTTCCTGACCCTGCTCGCCGACGACCTGTCGGGGCTGGCCGCCAGCACCGGACACCTGCGCACGGTGGCCGGCATCGTGGGGCGCATCCCACCCGAGAATCCTTACCGAGAACAGAGGAGCACCGTGCCCAACCCGCGCAACGTCTTCGTCGTACACGGCCGTGACCTTCAGGTGGTCGACGCGTTCTCGGGGTTCCTCCGGGCGCTCGACCTGCACCCGCTGGACTGGGAGGAGGTGGTGAACAACACGAGCGCGGCAACCCCGTACCTCGGCGACGTGGTGCGGCAGGGCTTCGAGAACATCCAGGCCGCCGTCGTCCTGCTGACCCCCGACGACGTCGCGTACCTCCATCCGGACCTGCACGGCGAGGACGAGCCGGAGCACGAGCGGCAGCCGACCGGACAGGCCCGGCCCAACGTGCTGTTCGAGGCCGGCATGGCGTTCGCCCTCCACCCGACCCGGACCGTGCTGATCCAGGTCGGCCAGCTCCGCCCGTTCTCCGACATCGGGGGGCGCAACTTCGTCAGGTTCGACGGCTCGGTGGGCGCCATGCAGAAGGTCGCACAGCGGTTGAAGAACGCCGGGTGCGCGGTCAACGACCGCGGCCCGGACTGGCTCGACCAACGCCGGTTCGCCGGCCTGGCGGCGTTGACCCGTCGGCCCTGATTCCGGCGTCCCGCAACGGCCGTTCGTCGTGGAGGCGGCCGGGGCGGCGGCGACACCGGGACAGTCCCGCAGCGAGGTGTGACCTGGCTCATCGTCAGGGGATGTCACGCTCCGGCGGCACCGCCGGTCCCATGGATGTCACCGACACCGGTGACGTCGAGCATGGGAGTGCGCGATGCAGACCAACCATCACCAGATCGTCATCCTCGGCGCCGGCTACACCGGCATGCTATGCGCCATCCGCCTGGCCCGGCGTACCCGCCGGCACCCGGTCCAGATCGTCCTGGTCAACCCCGTGGACCGGTTCACCGAGCGGCTGCGACTGCACCAGCTCGCCGCCGGTCAGGCGTTGCCCGGCCACCGGATCACCGATCTGCTCGCGGGGACCGGTGTCACGTTCGTCCGGGGCACCGCCACCACCATCGACACCGCCGGGCGGCAGGTGACCGTGGACAGCGTCGGACCGCTGCGGTACGACACCCTGGTGTACGCGCTGGGCAGCAAAGCCGACACCGGCATCGTGCCGGGAGCCGACCGGTACGCGTACACCCTCGACGATCCGGGCACCGCGTACCGCTTCTCGGCGCGCCTGGCCGACCTGTCCGCCGCCGGCGGCGGCACAGTGGCCGTCTGCGGCGGTGGTCTGACCGGTGTCGAGGCGGCGGCGGAGATCGCGGAAAGCCACCCGGCGCTGCGGGTCATCCTGCTGAGCCGGGACGTGCCCGGGTCGATGATGGGTGACCGGGCCCGGACACACCTGCACCGGGCGCTGGCGCGGCTGGGGGTGACCTGCCGGACCGGCGTGACGGTGGCCAGGGTGCTGCCGGACGCGGTCGAACTCGACGGGGGCGGGCGGGTCGACGCCGACGTCTGCCTCTGGACCGCCGGGGTGCGGGTGTCCCCGCTGGCCGCCGAGGCCGGCATCGAGACCGATCCGGGTGGCCTGGTCGTGGTGGACGATGCCCTGCGCTCGGTCTCGCACCCGCAGGTGTACGCCGTCGGCGACGCCGCAGCGATCCGGCAGCCGTGGGGCCGGGTGCACGGCACCTGCCAGAGTGGGGTGCCCTCTGCCGCGCACGCCGCCGACACGATCGCCCGGCGGCTCCGCGGTCGGCCCGGGAGACCGTTCCGCTTCGGCTACGTCCACCAGCCGGTCAGCCTCGGCCGCCGCAACGCGGTCATCCAGTTCACGCACGCCGACGACACCCCGCGCCGCTGGTACCTCGCCGGCCGGCCCGCCGCCGCCTACAAGGAACTGGTCAATTGCAGCCCGCTCAGGCTCTACCGGCTGAGCAGGCGGGTCAACGTCAGCCTCGCGCTGACCAGGGGCGGCCGGACCGCCCGTACGGGGGGTGCCGCTGTCAGGATGGACCGGTGACCGAGGATGCCGGCGGGGCGGACCCCTTCATCACGCACCGTCGGCTGCTCTTCGTCACCGCCTACCGGATGCTGGGTACCGTCACCGACGCCGAGGACATCCTCCAGGACGCCTGGTTGGCCTGGCACCGGACCGACCGGGACAGGGTCGACAACCCCCGGGCCTATCTGGTGCGGATGGTCACCAACCTGGCGCTGAACCGGCTCACCTCCAGCAGGGCACTCCGCGAGACGTACGTCGGGCCGTGGCTGCCGGAGCCCATCCTGACCTCGCCCGACGTCGCCGGGGAGGCCGAGATGTCGGAAGCCGTCTCCACCGCGATGCTGGTGGTGCTGGAGACGCTCAGTCCGGTGGAGCGTGCCGTGTTCCTGCTGCGCGAGGTCTTCGGCTACCCGCACGCCGAGATCGCGGAGATGCTCGACCGCCCCGAGCCGACCATCCGCCAGATCGCCCGGCGGGCCCGCGACCACGTCCAGGCCCGCCGCCCCCGTTTCGACACCGACCGGGCCCAGCGCGAGGCGGTGACCGCACGGTTCCTGGCGGCCTGTGCCGGGGGCGACCTGAGCGCGGTCATGGAACTGCTCGCTCCCGGGGTGACCGCCTGGTCCGATGGCGGGGGTCGGGTCACCGCGGCCCGCCGCCCACTGCACGGCGTCGGTCCGGTCGCACGTTGGATGCTCAGGGTGCTGGCCAGGCCCGAGGTGGCCGGCGTGGACCTGGTGCCCGCCATCATCAACGGTGAACTGGGTGTGCTGTTCACCCAGGCCGGTCTCCCGGTCGGCACGCTCTCCTTCGACCTGGTCGGCGGACGGATCCTCAACCTGCGTTTCCAGGTCAATCCGGACAAGCTTCGTGGCCTGCGTTGATCCGTGACTAGGCGCGCAGGGCGATCGGGTCGCAGCCCCGCTGGATGAACCCCCGGGCGACCCGGCCGTCCGGCGTGGTGCCGACGAACTCCATGCTGGCGTTGGACGGGTCGGTGATCCCCAGCGGGGTCACCACGCCACCCCAGTCGAAGTACGGGTCACCGAAGAAGCGCCCGGTCACCGTGGGCGCGGTGGTGCCCGGTATCCGGATGATCACGTTGAAGGTGGGGTTCGTCAGGTGCAGCGGGTCGACGAAACGAACGAAGGCCGCGTCGACGTCGCAGTCGGCGTACCGGTGGTCGAGGAACGGAGCAGACGGGCTGACCGAGATCGAATCGGAGGTCCAGGAGGGCGCCGAGCCGGTGAACCGCTTGATCCGCAGGCCGGTGGTCCCCGGCCGGCGCAGGTACATCCGGCCGGTATCCGGATCCATGAAGGCCACGCCGTCCAGGTCCCAGTTGTCGGTGGTATCCGGCCAGGTCGGGGTCGAGATCGAGGTGATCGTGAACCCGCTGAGCAGGGCGGAGTGCGGGATGCAGACCGGGAAGGCACCGGTACGGCTGGCGACGCTGTTGGCGGAGATGCCACCGGGGACGGTGAAGCTCTGCCCGCCGGCCGCGATCCGTACGATGGTGTTGCTCCGCAGGTCGTCGGGGCCGATCTCGAAGAAGATCTGCACCCGGCAGACCTGCGAGATCGAAGCCAGGGCGGGTGCCGGGGTGACGACGGTCAGCAGGCCGGCCGCGAGGGCGGCAACCCCGGCCGTGGCGAGCAGCCTACCGGCTGCCGCCCGTAGCCGGGCCTGGCGATCCGGGCGGGGGTTCCGGTGTGACAACCTCATGCTGCTCTCCACTCTCGGGCCACTGATGCCGCGCTGGCGGCCAGATCGTAGTGCGCAACTCCACACCAGGGTTGTCGATATCCGGACAGCCTGGCCGGGGTCCGGATGGGCGTCGGCCGCCCACCGGGGCCAACCTGTGTCACCGGCGACCGGCCCGGACGCGGTAGCCTGCCTCAAAAGTCCCTCCTGGACCGAGCGGAGCCATGCGTACTCTCACCGTCTCCACCCAGCGAGCCGGGGCCTACCCCACCATCCGCGACGCACTGGAGGTCGCGCCGGACGGCGCCACGATCTCCATCGAGGCCGGCAGCTACTCCGAAGCGGTCCGCCTGACCCACCGGCGGGTGAGTCTGGTGGCGGCGGGCGAGGCCGGGTCGGTGACCATCGACGGCAGCGGTGCCGGGGCTTCGACGATCGCCTGTTCCGGCGCGGACGTGACCCTGCGCGGGCTGGTGGTCACCGGCGGCGACTACCCGGCGGTCGAGGCGACCGGTGGCCGGCTGACCATCGAGAAGTGCGAGGTGCGCACCGGGTACGCGGCCGGGGTGCAGGTCGTCGACGGCGCCATGATCGATGCCAGTGACGTGAAGGTGCTCGGCGGTCAGCACGGGTTCGTCATCTCGGACGCCGGGGGTGTGCTGGACACCTGCGAGGTACGGGACATCAGCGACGACGGCATCATCGTCCGGCTCGGCGCCAACCCGACGATCCGCAACTGCACCGTCGCCGGCTGCGGTTACCGGGGCGTGTACGTCTACCAGGGCGGCCGGCCGACGATCGAGAAGTGCGACATCTCGACCACCGGTGACGCGGGGATCGTGGTGGCGCACCAGAGCGCACCGCAGATCAGCGCGACCTGGGTGCACGACACCCGTGGGGTCGGCATCTCGTTTGGACCGGGCTGCGGGGGCCTGGTCGAGACGACCCGGGTGGAACAGACCGCCCGGCCCGGCATCGACGTGGCCGAGGGCGCCAACCCCACCATCCGCGCGGAGGACCCGGCCGCCGGTCAGCCCCGGGTGGGGGTACAGGCGGTGTCCGGCGCGACCACGCAGGACACCGAGAAGGTCGAGAAACTGCTCGCCGAACTCGACTCGATGATCGGCCTGGCCGGGGTGAAGGCCGAGGTCCGGGCACTGATCGACGAGATCCAGGTCAACGAGTGGCGGCGCAGCGCCGGGCTGGCGGTCGGCGGGGCCAGCCACCACCTGATCTTCACCGGGGCACCGGGTACCGGTAAGACCACCGTCGCCCGGATCTACGGGCAGCTACTCAAGGCGCTCGGCGTACTGCCGAACGGACAGTTCAAGGAGGTCTCCCGGCGGGACCTGGTCGGCCAGTACATCGGTCACACCGCCGAGAAGGCCACCAAGGTGTTCGAGGAGGCGATGGGCGGGGTGCTCTTCATCGACGAGGCGTACACCCTGTCCCGGGCCGGCGGGGCCAGCGCCGACTTCGGCCAGGAGGCCATCGACACCCTGGTGAAGCTGATGGAGGACCATCGCGACCAGGTGGCCGTCATCGTCGCCGGCTACACCGACGAGATGCTCACCTTCCTCGATGCCAACTCCGGTCTGGCCTCCCGGTTCGCCAAGACACTGGAGTTCGAGAACTATGCCCCGGACGAGCTGGTGCTGATCGTCAACCGGATCGCCCGCAACGACGACTACCTGCTCGCGCCGGGTCTGGGTGACGCCCTGCTGGAGTGGTTCGGGCAGATCGAGCGGGACCGGAACTTCGGTAACGCCCGGGAGGCCCGCAAGCTGCTGGAGGGGATGCGCAAGGCGCAGTCCGGACGGCTGCGGTCGCTGGGCCGGATGCCGGATCGTGACGACCTGCGCACCCTGGTCCTGGACGACCTGCTCGTCGCGACACGGTGACCGCCGTGGCACCGCGTACTCCCCCCACGGCCGGCTCCGGTCCGGCCCCGTCCGCCCCGGTCACCGCCCCGACCGGGGCACGGGGTACCAGCGGATCGGCCGTGCTGCGTCCCCGTCGGCGGCCCGGTCAGCTGGGCCCGGTACACCTGATCCAGCTCCTGCTGGCCGAGTCCGCCATCGTCGCCGTGGCCGCGGTGCTCGGGCGCGGCCTCGTCGTGCTGGCCGCCGCCGTACTCGGCGCACTGCTCCTGCTGCTGGTCACCCTCGGTCGGCGGCAGGGCCGCTGGTGGGTGGAGCGGCTGCTGATGAACCGGGCCTACCGGCGGCGGCGCCGGGGGGTGGCCACGGTGGCCGCCGGCACCGATCCCCGGTTGACCGCCCTGCGGGCGCTGGCCCCGGGTCTCGTCGTGCAGGACGTGTCGCTGGCCGCCGGTGGTCGGGTCGGCGTCGCCCGCGACGACGCCGGCTGGTACGCGGTGGCGGCCCTCCAGCCGGGTACCCCGGGTGGCCCCACCGAGGGGGACATCAACCTCGACGCGCTGGCCGCCGCCCTGGCCGAGGCCGACCAGCCCGGAGCGGTGCTCCAGGTGGTACTCCAGACCGTGCCCGCCCCGAGCATCGACGCGCACCCCTCGTCCCCGGCCGGCCAGTCGTACCGGCAGCTGCTCACCGGGTTCGACACCCCGCCGGTTCCCGCGGACCGGCAGACCTGGATCGCGGTGCGCCTGGACGCCCGCTCCCTCGCCGAGGCCACGGTGGACCAGCGGGCCGACCTGGAGCTGGCACCGGCGGTGGTGGCCGCACTGCTGCGCCGGGTGGTCAAGCCCCTGCGCCGGGCCGGGCTCGGCTACCGGCTGCTGGACGCCGACGAGCTGGTGCAGGCCCTGCTCAACTCCTGCGACCTGGACCCGGCCGGCACGCTGGACCCGCATGCCGCGTCACCCCGGGAGGAGTGGTCGGCGTGGCACTCCGGCCGGCTGGTACACCGGTCGTACTGGATCCGCTCCTGGCCGGAGGTCAGTCAGGCGGGTGGTCTGCTCGGTTGGCTCGGCAGCGCCCCCTCGGCGATGACCACCGTGTCGCTGTTCCTGGCGCCGGAGGACACCGACGGACTGATCGACCTGCGTGGCCTGGTACGCGTCGCCGCACCGGCCAACGAGTTGACCCCGCTCTGCCAGGCCCTCGTCCGGGGCGCCGAGCAGCGACAGGCCACGCTGTTCCCATTGGACGGTGAGCAGGGCCCGGCCGTCTACGCGACGGCCCCCACCGGAGGTGGTGCCCGATGACGACGCCTGGTTCCGGCCAGCCACCCGGCCACCCGGACCGCCCTGCGGTCGACCCGGGGCTGCCCACGCCGACGATCGGCCGGGCCGTCGTCGGTCGCTCCTCGGTGGGGCCGGCTGTCCCGCCCGGACCGGCGGTGCCGCCGCCCGGTCCGGCGTACCCCGCCGGGGCGCAGCCCCACCCCGGGCAGCCCCATGCCGCTCCGGGGTATCCGGGACAGCCCTACCCCGGTCAGCCCTACGCCCCGGCCGGGTACCCGGGGGCGCAACCGGTCGCGGCGCAGCCCTTCGCCGCCGCCCCGTACGCCGCCGCACCGTCCACGGCGGCGCAGCCGCTCGGGGCGCAGCCGCTCGGGGCGCAGCCGCATCCCGCCGCCCAACCGGCACCGTCCGCCATGCCGCTGGAGGTGTCGACCGGCGACTCGCAGGCCGGCAGCGTTGCGGCGGCCAGCGCAGCCACGACCGCCGCCGCCCGGCCGTTGCTGGCCGGTGTGCCGGGGCAGCGGTTGGCCGTACCCGAGGTGCTGCGGCAGGATCCGCCGGCCCCGGGCCCGGATGCCCCGCCCCCACCGGGGGGTTCCGATCCGCAGCAGCGGCTCACCCGGCTACGCATCGGTTCGCACACCGCCTCCCCGGCGGCGCTCGCGCAGCTACGCGTGTCGGCACCCGGCACCGGGGTCATCATCGGGGCCGACCAGGAGCGACGTCCCGTGCCGGTCCGGTTGTTCGGCCCCGAACCGACCCGGGTGGCCCTGGTCGGCGGGGTGTGGGCCAGCCAGTTACTGGCCTTCCGGGTGCTCGCCCTGGGTGCCCGGGTCGCCGTGGTCACGGCCGACCCGCGCAACTGGGACGGTTTCGGCGAGCGGGTGACCGGACGCAACGACCGGGTCGCCCTGGTCCCGGCCGACCAGCCGCTGGCGCTGGCCGCCACCGCCCGGCAGCCCGTGCTGGTCATCCACGACGTGGGGCTGACCGGCGCGGTCGCTCCCCAGCCACTCGGTCCGTGGCAGGCGCAGCTCACCGTGCTGCGTCAGCTGGACCGTTCGGCGGTACCGGTCCTGCACGCCTCCGATCTGGTGCTGCTCCAGCGGCTCTCCAGCGGGGAGTCGGCGCTCGTCGCCGACGTGCTGCGGCTGCCCGGGGTCAGCGCGCAGTACCTCCAGGCGATGACCGACGACATGCTCGCGCTCGTGGTGGACGGTGTCGAGCGGTATCTCTGGTTGGCGCAGACCGAGGTCGAGCGCCAGTACGGCGGCGCGCCCCGACGCTGACGGCCGGCACGCGGGTACGGCCCGCCCGTGTGCCGGGGTCGGCCCGCATGCGTTCCTGTCCGCCTCCCGCAGGGTGGTCTCAGCGCCTTTGCTCTGCTTCAGCGGAGGCGACAGTCGACCGGGCGAAGTGTGGCCGTCGTTGAAGCAGAGCAAAGGCGGGTGGCGGGACACCCGCCCGGGCAACAACGCGTGGACAGCAACGCGTGGACAACGACCCGGTGGGCGGAGAACGCGATGGACAGCGACCGGGTCAGGGAGCGGACGCGGACGTCGGCTCCCTGACCCGGGGCCGTCAGTGCTCCGGCGGGGTCCAGGCGAGCTGTACCAGCCGGGCACCGTCGCGCCGGGTGATCAGCCAGGCCCGTCCCGGGGGCAGGATCTGCGGCTTGATGTTGCCGAAGATCGGCCCTTCCTCCCGGGGGCCGGACATCATGATGCCCGGTGAGGCCAGCTCCCGGATCCGACCGATGACCGGGTCGAACATGGCCCGGGCGGCGCCGCCGATACGGCGGGTGATCACCACGTGCAACCCGATGTCGCGGGCCTGGGGCAGGTACTCCAGCAGCGGGGCGAGCGGATTGACCGCCGCCCCGGCGACCAGGTCGTAGTCGTCGATCAGCAGGTACAGCTCCGGGCCCTTCCACCAGCTACGGTTGCGGAGCTGCTCGGGCTTCACGTCGGGGCCGGGCAGCCGCTCCTTCATCACCGTGGCCACCTGCTTGATCAGGTCGGCGGTGGTCTGCTGCGAGGTGCCGTACCCGATCAGGTGCTCGGTGTCGACGCAGCCGAGCAGGGCACGCCGCAGGTCGACCAGGATGAGCCGGGCCTCGCTGGGCTGGTAGCTGCGGGTGACCATCTTCGCCACCCCGCGCAGGAACGAACTCTTGCCGCTCTCGATGTCACCGAAGAGCAGCAGGTGCGGCTCGGCGTCGAAGTCCAGGTAGACCGGTTGCAGGTCGGCCTCGGCGATACCCACCGGCAGCCGGCCGGCCTGCGGTGCGGGCAGCGCCGCGTACGGCAGCTCGGCCGGGAGCAGGCGGACCGCCGGGGCCGGCGGGCCCGGCCAGTACGCCCGGGACTGCTTGACGAACTCGGTGACCGCCTCGGCCAGGTCGTCGACCTGTTCCAGGCCGTCGATCCGGGGCAGCCCGGCCAGGAAGTGGAAGCCGTCCGGGGTGAGGCCCCGGCCGGGCGTCCGCTCCGGCACGTTCACCGCAGCCTTGCGGTTGATCATCGAGTCGCTCGGTTCGCCCAGCCGCAGCTCGATCTTGGTGCCGAACATGTCCCGGACCGCGGCCCGCACGTCCATCCAACGGTTCGTCGCCACCAGCAGGTGGACGCCGTACCCGAGGCCCCGGTTGGCCAGCTCGTTGAGGGTGCCCTCCATGTCCTCGAACTCGGCCCGCAGGGTCGACCAGCCGTCGATGACCAGGAAGATGTCCCCGAACGGGTCGCTGCTGAACTCGCCCCGCTCCCTGGCCCGGCGGTAGCCGGCGATGCCCTCCACGCCGTGCCGGTCGAAGACCGCCTCCCGGCTCTGCATCAGCCCGTGCACCTCGGCGATGGTCCGGCGGACCTTGTCCACCTCGCGGCGGGTCGCCGCCCCGCCCACGTGCGGCAGGCCGGCCAGCGCCGACAGCCCGCCGCCACCGAAGTCGAGGCAGTAGAACTGCACCTCACGGGGGGTGTGCCGGAGCGCCAGACTGCCGATCAGGGTACGCAGGAAGGTGCTCTTGCCGCTGCGGGCACCACCGACCACGATCAGGTGCCCACCGGCGCCGGAGAGGTCCAGCCACATCGGCTCGCGGAGCTGCTCGACCGGCTTGTCGATGATGCCGACCAGCCCGTGCAGGAACCGCTGCGGATCGGCGTCGCGCAGGGTCAGGCCCCGACGGGGGCTGACGACGAACGGGCCGAGCAGCTTGTCCAGGGTCGGCGGTTCGGCCAGCGGCGGCAGCCACACCTGGTGGGCCGGCGGACCCTGCGCCTCCATCCGCCGGACCAGCACATCCAGCAGGCTGTCCCCGACCGCGCTCTCCTCCGCCTCGACGACCGGCTCGCCGGGCTCGGCCGGCTGGTCGTCGCGGTTCGGCGCCACGTAGTAGGTGGTGAAGTCGCGGACCGGGTCGACGGCCTGCCCGCCGATGGTGGGGCGGGAACCGTCCGAGCGGACCACCCCGGAGACGTACGCGGCCCGGAACCGGATCAGTCCCTCGGTGCCGATCCGCAGGTAGCCGTGGCCGGGTGAGCGGGGCAGCTCGTAGGCGTCGGGTACGCCGAGGGCCGTCCGGCTGTCCATCGAGGAGAAGGTCCGCAGGCCGAGCCGGTAGGACAGGTGGGTCTCCAGGCCGCGCAGCCGCCCCTCCTCCAGCCGCTGCGAGGCGAGCAGCAGGTGGATGCCGAGGGACCGGCCCAGCCGGCCGATCTGCACGAACATGTCGATGAAGTCGGGCCGGTCGCCGAGCAGCTCGCTGAACTCGTCGACCACGATCAGCAGACTGGGCAGCGGTGCCAACGGCACGCCGGCCGCCCGGGCCCGCTCGTAGTCGCGCTGCGAGGCGTAGTTGCCGGCTTCGCGCAGCAGCTCCTGCCGGCGGACCAGCTCACCCTGGATGGCGTCGCGCATCCGGTCGACCAGCGCCATCTCGTTCTTCAGGTTGGTGATCACCGCGCTGGTGTGCGACAGCCGGTCCAGCTTGGTGAAGGTGGCGCCACCCTTGAAGTCGACCAGGACGAAGTTGAGGATCTCCGAGCTGTGCGTCACCGCCAGGGCCAGCACCAGGGTACGCAGCAGCTCGCTCTTGCCGGAGCCGGTCGCGCCGACCAGCAGGCCGTGCGGGCCCATGCCGTCCTGCGCGGACTCCTTCAGGTCCAACTCGATCGGGCGGCCGTCCTGCCCGACGCCGATCGGCACCCGCAGCCGGTCCCGGTTGGGACGGCTGGCCCAGCTCTGGCCCAGGTCGAAGTCGTACGGCGAGCCGAGGTCGAGCAGCTCGGCCAGCCCGAGGTCGACGGTGGCACCGGCGGACTGCTCGGCGTACGAGGTGGCGGAGAGCCGCAGCGGGGCCAGCTCCCGGGCGAGCACCTCGGCGCGCGGCACGTCCAGCCGGTCCGCCGACCCGACCTGGGTGGTGCCGTCCATGGTGGTACCGGAGACCGTGCCGTCGGCGGCGATGTCCAGCACCACGGAGGTCTCGTCGAGCAGCCGGGGCGGCGCGTTGGACAGGTCGAGGATGGTCACTCCGGCCACCCCGCCGTCGGTCATCAGGTGGTCGGAGCCGGCGGTGGAGCCACCGTCGATGACCACCACGACGTGCGGCCCGCCGACCGCGTTGCCGGCCGCCGGGTCGAACCGGGGCCGGTTGGCCAGGACGTCGTCGAGCATCGCCTCCAGCGAGGTGACCGCCGGGGCGAAGAGCCGGATCGGCCCGGCGGCGTCGATCTTGCTGGGGTGCTGGGCGTGCGGCAGCCACTTGGCCCACTCCCAGTGCGGGCGCCGCTCGTCCGGTACGCAGAGCCCGATGAGCAGGTCGTCCGGGGCGTGGAAGGTGGCCACCTGGGCCAGGACCGCGCGGACCAGGCCACGTACCTCGGTGTCCGAACCGCGCAGGTAGACGTGGGAGAAGTCGCGCAGCGCGATGGCCACCGGCAGGTCCGGCACCACGGAGTAGGTGGCGACGAAGGTACGCAGTGCCATGGCGCAGAGCGGTTCCAACTCGTCGACGGGGCGGGTCTGCGGCGGGACCAGCGGCGTGGCGATCTCCTGGGCGCCGAGTCCGATCCGGACGACGGTGAAGTCGGCGTCGGACCGGCGGCGTTCCCAGAGCCGGCCGCTGTGTACCGCCGACCAGAGCGCCCCCGGGTCGGGGTGCCGGTAGTAGATGGCCTCGCGCTGCTCACCGATGGTGGTGCGGACCTGGGAACGGAGTGCGGCCAGGCGGCGCATGTACTGCCGGCGGGACTCGATCATCTCCTTCTTGCCGGGTCCGCTCTGGTTCACCATCATCATGGCGATCATGCCGAGGATGGAGACGCCGTACATGGCGCCGGCCACGTAGACCAGCGGCCCACCACGTTGCACACCCATCATCAGGCCCATCGCGGCGGCACCCGCGGCCATCGGCAGGATCATCAGCATCCGACCCCAGCCCTTGCCGGCGGCCGGCGGCACCTCGGGCGGCGGCTCCAGCATGACCTCGCCGGTCGGCAGCGCGGGCGCCGGACGCCGTGGCGGACGTTTGACGATCAGCGATGTCATCCCGAGTCAACCTCCCCGTCACCCGGCCACTGGCCGGGCCATCCTATAGAGGGGCCACTGCGCTGTGGATCACCGGCGGGGGCGGCGGACCGGCCGTGCTAGGTTGTCCGCTGCGACAGCGGTCGCTCCATACGCGGGTACGGGGAGGTGACCAGCGTGACGGCGCCGGGTGGCCTGAGTCTGGCCAGGGTGACGGTCGCGGCACCGAAGCGACGGATGGATGTCGCGCTGCCGGACAACCTTCTCGTCGCGGAACTCCTGCCGCATCTGCTCCGGCATGCCGGTGACGATCTCGGCGAGTCCGCCGAACGATCGGGCGGCTGGGTGCTGCGCCGGGCCACCGGAACGGTACTGGAACCCACCCGCAACCTCGCCGTGCAGGGGGTACGCGACGGGGAGCTGCTGCACCTGGCGCCCGGTGGTACCGACTGGCCCGAGCTGGCGTACGACGACGTGGTCGAGGTGATCGCGGGCGGTGCCCGGCGGGTCGGCCGGTCCTGGGGCAACGCCGCGACCCGGCGTTGCGGGCTGGCCGTCGGGGCCGTCCTGCTCGGGCTCGGGGTGCTCGTACCGCTGCTCGCCGGTCCGCCGTGGACGGTGCCGGCCCTCGTCGCGCTCGGGTTTGCCGCGCTGCTCGCGGTGGCCGGGTTGCTGCTGGCCCGGGCCTTCGCGGACGCGGTCGCCGGTGCGGTGGTGGCCGCCGCCGGGCTGCCCTACGCCCTGGCCGGCGGTGCGCTGCTCGCCGCGCCCGACGGTGCCGGCCTGAGCCGGCTGGGCGCGCCGAGCGTGCTGCTCGGCTCGGCCGCACTGCTGGTGTTCAGCCTCGCCGGGTACGTCGGGGTGGCCGGCGTGCAGCGGCTCTTCATGGCCGGCATCACCACCGGCCTGGCGGGGCTGCTCGCCGCCGGGCTCTGCTTCGCCGGTGCGTCCGGTGCGGGTGCCGCCGCGGTGGCCCTGACCACCGTCATCGCGCTGCTGCCCGGCTATCCGGTGCTGGCCAGCTCGCT
Source organism: Micromonospora sp. CPCC 206060 (assembly GCF_036906895.1). Classification (NCBI taxonomy): domain Bacteria; kingdom Bacillati; phylum Actinomycetota; class Actinomycetes; order Micromonosporales; family Micromonosporaceae; genus Micromonospora; species Micromonospora sp. CPCC 206060. The sequence goes on along the minus strand of NZ_JBAKHU010000011.1, from coordinate 93,683 downwards.
GGGTCGGGTGCCGGTACCCGAGCTGCCGGACCGTCCGGAGGAGATCCTCGCGGACCGGCCGATGCCGAAGCGCTCGGCGGTGTTCAGTGCGGTCGCCCGCGCCGCCGAACTGCTCACCGGGCTGCTGCTGGCGGTCGCCGTGACCAGTGTCTGCGCGCTGACGTACCTGCTCACGGTCACCGACGGGACGGCCGCCACGCTGCTGGCGGTCTGCGCATCCGCCGCGCTGCTGATGCGGGCCCGGCTCTTCGCCGTCGGCCAGCAACGGATCCCGCTGCTGGTGGGCGGGATCGCCGGATTCGTGGTGCTGACCGCCGGTCTGGTGCTGGGCGCCGGCCCCGGTGGGCGGCTGCTCGCGCTGCTGCCGCTGGCACTCGTCGGGGCCGGCGTGTTCGCCGCCGGGCTGGTCTACAGCCGGCGCCGCCCGTCGCCCTACCTGGGACGCGCGGCGGACATCCTCGACGTACTGGCCATCATGGCGCTGATCCCGCTGGCCTGCGCGGTGCTCGGCGTGTTCGGCGCGATCCAGGGAATGTTCGCCTCGATCGGCGGGTGAGGATCACATGGCGACCCGACGGGACCAGCTCCAGTCGTACCAGTTCATGACCCAGCGGGTCATCTCGGCGCTGGTGATGCGCGAGACCGACCCGCAACAGTCCCCGCTGCGCCGGGGGATCGGCGCGGTCTTCGGCGGGCTGATGGTGGCCGTGCTGGTGGCCGCCGGCTTCGGCGTCTACGGCATCCTGACCAAGGTCGGCAGCGGCAAGTGGAAGGTCAGCGGCTCGGTCGTCATCGAGAAGGAGACCGGGGCGAGCTTCGTCTACCTCGACGGGGTGCTCTACCCGACGCTCAACTACGCGTCGGCCATGCTGGCCGCCGGTCGACCCAACCCGCAGGTGTTCCGGGTGGCCGGCAACTCCCTCGGTACGGTGCCGCGCGGTACCACGGTCGGCATCGCCGGTGCCCCCGACTCGCTGCCCACGGTGAAGAACCGGGTCGGACTCCCCTGGACGGTCTGCGCCACCCCGGGCGCGGACAGCTCCGGGCGCGGGGTCAGCACCGTCGCGCTGGCGGTGGCCCGGGTACCAACCGGTGGCCGGCAGCTCGGCGACGAGGGGCTGCTCGTCTCCGACGCCACGCAGGGCATGACCTACCTGGTCTGGCGGGGGCGCCGCCACCTGGTGCAGGAGTCCAGGACGGTGGTGCCGGCGCTGTTCGGCGCGGTGAACCCCACTCCGGCCGGTACGGCGTGGCTGAACGCCCTGCCCGCCGGGGTGGACATCGAGGCGATCCGGTTCCCCGACCGGGGCGAGCGGTCCCCGGCCGTTCCCGGGCAGAAAATCGGTGACGTGCTGCTCGCCACCACCGCCTCCGGACCGCAGCACTACCTGGTCCTCGACGACGGGCTGGCCCCGGTCACCCCGGTGCAGGTGGCCATCCTGCGGGCCGGTTACCCGGTCGAGCCGACCCCGGCAACGGTGGCCGAGGTGACCGCCGCGCCGAAGAGTGCCCGACTGCGGCAGCCGGCCGGGGAGGCCCCGCCGCCCGCCACTCCCCCGGCCCTGGTCACCCCGGGCAACGGTGACCCGCTCTGCGCGGTCACCCGGGATGCGCGTACCGCACCGACGATCCAGGTGGGTGGCACCGTGCCGGGCATCGACACCGCCGCCCCGACCGTGGCCACCACGACCGGCGGGACGCCGCTGGCCGACCGGGTACTGGTACCGACCGGGCGGATCGCCGTCGTGCGGGTGCTCGCCGGGCCGGACGCCCAGGCCGGCAGCTACCACCTGGTCACCGACCTGGGCATCCGGTACGCCGTACCGGCCCCGGCTGTGCTGCCGCTGCTCGGCTACCCGGCCGACGGTGCGGTGGACGTACCGGCCGCGCTGCTCAGCCGGATCCCGACCGGCCCGACCCTGGACCCCCGGGCCGCCGTGAACCCGGCCGCCGCCGTCGCCCAGTAGGACACTGTCCCGGTAGGAAATCGTCCCGGCAGGAAACCGTCACGGTACGAACGCTTCCGGTAGGAAGGCTTCCAGTAGGGAATTCTCCCCAGTGGAGGATCAGGGCAGCGGCCGGGAGTTGCCCGGATGATCATCGGTTGTGGTTCGGCCAGGCTGGGCCCATGCCTGAACCGACCCGTACCGTCGCACTCCTGACCACCCTCGCCGTCACCGGCGGCGCAGCTGCCGTCGTCGCTGGCGACGCACTCGTCGGAGCACCGGCGGCGGCTGCCGCTCCGGCCGCCCGCTGCCCGATCGCCCCCAGCCAGCCGACCACCCTGCCGGAACTCTCCGCCGAGCGGCTCCGGGCGGCCCTCGGGACGCTGCCCGACGCCGAGGTCAGCGCGGCGCTGGTACAGATCCGGGGATCGGCCGGCTGCTGGCAGGACAGCGAAGGGATCGCCGACACCCGGTCCCACCGGCCGGTACCGCCGGACGCGCGGTTCCGGATCGGCTCGATGACGAAGGTCTTCACCGCCGTGGTGGCCCTGCAACTGGTCGCCGAGGGACGCCTCGACCTGGACCGGTCCGTGCAGCACTACCTGCCCGGGCTGCTGCCCGCCGACTATCCGACGATCACCGTCCGGCAGGTGTTGAGCTACACCAGCGGGCTCAACGGGGTGGGCGTACCGCACAAGGACCCGGACTGGTTCCTCGCACACCGGTACGACCACTGGGCACCGGGCAGCCAGCTCGACCTGACCCGGCCGCCGCTGTTCACGCCGGGTAGCCGACAGCGCTACGCCAACGCCGACTACTGGCTGGCCGGACTGCTCATCGAGCGGGTCACCGGCAACCGCTGGGACGAGGAGGTCACCGAACGGATCATCCGGCCGCTGCACCTGACCGGTACCAGTGCACCGGTGGACGATCCCCGGATCCACGGCCCGCACGTACGCGGGTACGAGGTGATCGACGGTCGGTGGGTCGACGTCACCGAGGCCAACCCGTCCCTACAGTGGTCGGCCGCCGCGATGATCTCCACCGCCGGGGACCTGGACCGGCTGCTCGTCGAGCTGTTCGGTGGCCGGCTCGTGCCGCCCGCCCAACTGGAGCTGATGTTCACCGTGCCGGACGTTCCGGCGTACGACGGTGACGACGACCCGACCAACGACCGGCCGGCCGAGTACGGCATGGGGCTGAGCCGGTACCGGATGGGTGCGCTGACCATCTGGGGAAAGTCCGGCGACCGGCCCGGCTACAACAGCGGGTTCGGCGCCACCCGGGACCTGTCCCGCCGCCTGGTCTACTCGGTGAACACGCTGCACATGGGCGGCGAGCAGCCGGACATCGCCCAGCGGATCATCGTCAGCACGTTCTTCTGAGCCGGATGCTGGAAGAAGGGCCCCGCCCCGCCGGGTGTTAACAAGGGGCCCTTCCTCTACCGGAAACGTTAAGCGGGGGCCCTTCCTTACACCTTGAACAGTTCGACGGGTGGGCCCGGTTCGGTCGGCTCGGGGCGGGTCGGGGGTGCCGGGGCGACTGCCGCCCGCCAGCGTCGCCGCCGGGCCCGGGGCAGGGTCACCGCGACGGTGAGCACCACCAGCACGGTGAGCAGCGCGAGTCCGGTACCGGCCAGGGCCCGTTCCCGGGACCGGGCCAATGCCGACGAGTCCCGCTGGGCGGCAGCGGCCAACCCCGGCAGGGGTTGTGGATCCCGCTGCACCACCTGGTCGTTGACCGCCCCGTAGGGGTTGACCACACCGTGGCCGTACGCGCCGCCCCCGGCGGCGGGCACGGCGGTGCCCGACAGCAGCCGCTCCACCTCGACCGGCGGGAGTTCACCCCGTTTGGCCCGGACCAGGGCCGCCGTCGCGGCCACGAAACCGCAGGCGAGCCCGGTGCCGCTGACGTTCGGCGTCATACCGCGGGTACGTTGCAGGGTGGCCACCTGGGCACCCGGTGCGACCAGGTCGACGTGTGGGCCGGGCTGCGAGCCGGGCCACGCCTCACCGGTCGGACCGATGGCGCCGACCCCGATCACCCCGTCGTAGGCGGCCGGGTAGGAGACCCGTGCCGGGCCCTTGTCGTCCCGGCGGTCCCCGGCGGCGGCCACCACGACCACGTTCCGGTCGAGGGCGAACCGGACCGCGCCGCGCAGCGCGTCGCTGTCGGTCCAACTGACCGCGGAGACCGCGATCACGTCGGCGCCCCGGGTCACCGCGACCCGGATCCCCCGGGCCAGCACCGCTGACTCGGCGACCGAGCCGTCCAGGCCCAGACCGGTGACCACCCGCACCGGCAGGATGGTCACCTCCGGGGCGGTACCGGCGAACCCGGTCCCCGGGACCACCCGGGCGGCGATCACGCCGGCCACCCCGGTACCGGTACCCGAGCAGTCGTCGTCGGCCCGACCGGACCGGGCCACCGCGTCATAGCCCGGCTCCACCCGGCCCCTGAGCTGCGGATGACGACCGTCCACTCCGGAGTCCAGCACGGCGACGGTGATCCCGCCGCCACGGACCAGGGGCCAGACCCGTTCCGGGCCGAGCATCCGTTGCGGCCACGGTACCGGCGCGACGGGCTGGCCGGGCTCGGCACAGTTGCGCTCCAGCGGCGCGACGGCGGGTAGCACCACCCGCCCCGGTGGGACAGCCGCCACGGCGCCGGGCAGCGCCACAGCCACCGGGGCGGCTGCCGCCGGAACAGCCAGCACGGCACCGGGCAGCACCGCCGCCGTGGCCAGACCGAACACCAGGGTGGCACGGGAAAACCGGTCGACCATCGACACCGTCACTCCCGGAACCGGTCCTCGAACTCGTCGGCGAACACCCGCCGCCACCGGGTCACCTGCTCCCGGCTGAACTGCTCAGGGTCACGGTCCCGGGCGGCCCGGCCGTGTTCGGTCCAGAACGCCGTGTCCGGTACCGCGTCCGCGCCCTCCGGGATGAACTTGAGGATTTCACCGAGAGCGGCGACCGCCATGGCGAAGGACTGCCGGCGCTCGGCCCGCAGCACCGGGTCACCCCGGAACGGAGCCGAACCGTCCCGGATGCCAAGGTCGGCGACGAGTCGCCACTCCCCCGCGTCGAGCAGCTGCGACGGCTCCGGGCCGCCGAAGAAGACCAGGTCGTCCGGGCCGGGCAGGGCGGGACGCGCCGGCAGCCGGAAGACGTACCCGCGCTGCTGCCCGCAACCGCCACAGGCACCGTGGTAACGGCGGGCGGGCACCCCGCCGTCCTCGGTCAGCGCGCTCTGCCAGGTGACGTCCACGCTGCCGCACCGCTCACAGGGGTGCAGGTCCAGATAGAGATGGGCTTCGTCCCGGGAACGGACGATCGGCAGAGCCATGGCGCGCCTCCCCGTAAGCCACCCGATGCTCGGGCAAATCTAGCAGCGGCGGGTCGCCGCCAGTTCGGGTGGACCGTGGACCGTGGTCCGTGGTTCGTGGTTCGTGGTTCGTGGTTCGTGGTTCGTGCGCCAGGATGGAGCCGTGACGGGATACCCCGACCAGACACCGACCGGCGGCGGTGTCCCACCGGCTGTCCGGGCCAGACGGACGCTCGGCATCGGACTGGTCCTGCTCGCCGCCGGGCTCCTGGGCACCACCGCCAGCTGCGCCGGCATGGCCGCCCTGACCAGATGGGACATCCCGCTGGCCCGCCTGGCCGGCATCCTGCTCGTCGGCGTGGCCGTGGTGGCGGTGGTCGCGACGGTACGCGGCCTGCTCGCACTGGTACAGGGCCTGACCGGGTACGCCCGGCACCGTCGACGGTAGCCGACAGCACCGGCGGCGTTGCGACGCGGCGGCATGCCCGGCACGCGGTCAACGCCGCAGCGCCGCCTCGGCCCGTCGGAGCGCCGCCTCGTCCACCTCGGGACACCGGTGGTCCTGCCGGCGCAGGTGGGCCAGGAACTCGGGCTCGGGTGGCAGGCCGTACCGCTCGGCGAAGTAGGCCAGCGACTCCGACCACACCCACACCCCGTCGGTGTGCAGGTGCAGCGGCACCACCTCGGCCTGTTCCGGGTCGTACGGGTCGGGGTCGTAGCCGAACCCGGCCAGCACGATCGGCGCGTCCCGCAGGTACGCGGCGACGGCCGCCCGTTCCCCCGGGTTGAGCCGGTTCTCCGGCAGCACCGGCCGGCCGCCGGGATCGCGCCGCACCTCGCCGGTCGACGCGATCCGCACACCGCCGCCGGCCGCCGCCCCGGTCGCCCGGTCCCGCCACTGCGCGACGAGACGCCCCGCCGTCGGCTCGTCCAGCGGTACCACCTCGTCGAGCAGTTCGCCCCGCTCGGCACACTCCAACGTGCGGGTCGGATGCCACCGGCCGTCCCGGCCGAACGCCTCGTCGGTGGTCACCGCGCCGACCCGGGTCCGCCGGAGCAGCCCCGCCGGCCGGTCGACCGGATCGCCCTCCCCCAGCCGCGCCCAGTACTGCGTCCGGACCGGCGCCAGGCCGAGTTCCGGCAGGTCCAGCGGCCCGGTCTCGGCCCGCCAGGCCCGGTAGCCGAGCCCGGCCGGGGTGGTCAGGCCGAGCACGTCGCGGACCGTGTCGACCAACCGGTACGCCAGGTGCTGGTAACCGGCCGCCGGGGCGGGCCAGGCCAGTTCGGCCCACCAGTGCGCCGGGTGGGCCGGCCCGGGTGGCTGCCAACCGATCCCGGCCAGGGCCGCCGGGTCCACCGCCGGTAGGCCGCGCGTCGGATCGTCGGGCGCTGCTGCGCTGACCTCCACGCGGAGTGCCGCCGGGTCCTGCCAGAGCTGGACGTACCGGTCGCCGTCGGGTTCCCCGGCATCGACGAGTTGGAGCACCGCACCGGCCGGCAGGCGGCCGAGTACGTCGGTCAACGCGGTCGCGAGCCGGTCCCAGCCGGCGGTCACCGACCCTCCCCCGGCGTCGCCTCGTCGAAGTCGTCCGGCTCCGCCACCGGGTCGGACAGGTGCGCGGTGGGATAGTCCGGGGAGAGCAACGTCAACTCCACGAAGGCCCCGTCGTCGGCGAGCCGCAGCCGACCGGCCGGTACCGACCAGGACACCTGCGGGAACCCACCCGGCTGCCGCTCGTCGGGTGGCCCGAGTAGTTCGCGGACCACGGTGACCGCCATGGCGAAGGTGTCCCGGCGGAAGGCGGTGGCCGGGGCAGCCGGTTCCCGGGCCGGATCGGTCACCCGGACCACCACCGCGGTCGCCCCGGACTCGGTGAACCGCAGGTCGGCGAAGCCGTCGTACGGTGCCAGCCCGGTGCTGAGCACCGCACCGCCGAAGCTCGGCCCGGCGACCACCGGCCAGCCGAGCCGCCGCACCGCCTCGTCGGAGGCGTACGCGGTCAACGGCGCCGGCAGTGCGGCGAGATGGGCAGCCACCTGCGCGACCTGCTCCCGATCCAGTACCCGCCAACCGGTCATCCCGGCGATCCCCACCCTCCGTGTCCGGCCTCGGTGTCATGGCGCCCCGGACCTTCGGACCGGCCGGCCGGCGGACCGGATCCGTCGAGCCGGGCCAGCAGCCGGTCGTAACCGTCCCGGGCGGCCAGCAGGCGCAGCCGACGGAAACGGCCCGGTTCGTCGGCGCGTACCTGCCGGCCCAGCGGGGACCAGAACGCCGACTCCGGCACCTCGTCCGCCCCGTCGGGTACGAACTTGAGCGCCTCGGCCAGCGCGGCCCGGGCCGCCGACAGGTCGGCGCGGGCCTGTTCACGGGCCGGCGTGGAATATCCGGCCAGATCCACCGGCAGATCGCCGTAACGGTCGGCCAGCCAGCACCACTGCCCCGCGTCGATCAGCTCGGACGGCTCGGGACCGTCCGCCCAGTCACCGTCGGCGGGGACCGTCGGTTCGGCCGGCTGGCGGAACTCGAAGACCCGCTCCCGGCCGCAGGTCACGCAGCGGCCGGCGTACCGGACCAGCCAGTCGCCGCCGGACGAGCTGACCGAACTGGTCGGCCCGAACTCCGGCTCCCCGCACGGACACGGGTGCAGCGCCAGGTAGAGGTGCGCCTCGACGGCGTTACGGGCCAGCGGAGGTGCCATGTCAGCGACCATATCGGGCGGTGAACTCGTCCAGCACCCGCCATCGGTGGGCGCACCATCCCGCCAGCCGGTCCCGGTCGAACAGGTCCCGCTGCCGGGCGTACCGGTCCCGGCCGGGTCCGGTCCAGAATGCCGACGCCGGCAGCGCCGACGCATGGCCGGGGAGGAACTTCAGCACCTCCTCGACCGCGGCGGCGGCCCCGGCGAGCAGCCGGACCATGGCGGCCCGCTCCTGCGGGTCCCGCCAGGGGCCGTCGGCGCCGCCGGAGGCGTCCGCCTCCACGGCGGCCAGCAGCGCGTCGGCGAGCGCGCCGTGTCCCTCGGCGACCCCGAGCCAGTCCGCCGCGTCGAGCGTCTCGGACGGGCCGGCGCCGGGCCCGCTGAACAGGTACGCCGGTCCGTCCGACCGGTCGACGGCGGGTGGCAGCTCGAAGACCACGTCCCGGGGGGTGCCGCAGGCGTCGCACGGCCCGGCGTACCGGACCAGCAGCCGGTCCGGATCGTCGGCGAGGACGGCCATCCGGTCCCTCGGGAAACCGGCCGATCCGCACCCGCACGGGCGCAGGTCGAGATAGATGTGCGCCTCGGCGATGCTGCGTACCCGCACCGGCACCGTGCCGGTCGGCGGGCCGGCCGGGGCCGGGCTGCCCGCCTCGGGGCGGTGCGCCCCGGAACCGTCGATCCTGGCCTGCGCCTCGTCGAACCGGCGCCGGTAGCCGTCCCGCGCGGTGTCCAGCCGGGCCCGCCGGAACGCCTCGGGCCGGGCCGCCCGGACCGATCGGCCGTGATCGGTCCAGAACGCCTCGGCGGGTATCTCCTCGGCATCCGGCGGGAGAAACTTGGCGATCTCGTCGGCCGCGGCCCGCGCCGCGTCCCAGGCGGCCACCACCGCCTGGTACGTCGCCTCGTCCGGGCCGCTGTGCGCGAGTCGGGTCAGTCCGGTACGCGCCATCCCCGCGTAGCCGTCCTCGATCGCGTACCACTGGCCGGCGTCGAGCAGCCGGGACCGGCCGGAGCCGTAGCAGAGCATCGGCCCGTCCGCCGCCCGGTGCGACGCCAGCGGGACGGTGACCTCGATGTTCCAGTGCCGGTCGCCGTACGGGCCGTCGAACCGGAGCAGGTAGTGCTCGTCGTCGCGCCGGTCCAGGGTGGTGTGCCGGTCGTAGTCGACCGCGTCGTCGCCCGCCGGCAGCGTCAACTCCAGATAGAGATACGCCTCGGCGAGGGTACGGGCCTCGATCATCCCGACCCTCCGCAGAACCGGGACGCGTCCGTCGTCATCGCCGATCCCGTCCTTCCAGGGCCGCCAGCAGTTCCTCTTCGAGGTTGCCCAGGTCATCGGCCACGGCGGGCCAACGGTCGGGATGCGGGACCTGCGGGGCGAGCCCCGTGGCGGCCAGCCGGCTGTCGACGTACGCGGTCAGCAGGAGCCGCCGGAACGCGGCCCGGTCGGTCGGGGTGAGCGTGCCGTCGCTGGCGTGCAGCCACAGCCGGGCGGTCTCGTCGCGGGGCGGCAGGTGACCGTGGGTGACCTGCCCGGACCCGGTCACCATCCGGTGCTCGGTCCGGAAGATGTGCTGTTTGACCTGCTCGACGACGCGCTGGTCGAGCGCGGCGTGCCGGGCCACCGCGCCCACGTCGTCGGTGTCCCGGATGTACGCGTAGGCGTCGGCCGCCGCCGGGCTCTGCGGCTCGGCCAGGTAGCGGACGCCGTCACCGGCCGGTGGGGCGTCGAGGGCGGCTCTGCCGCCGGGCGGCGGGGCCGCACCGTCACCGGCCCGGTCGGCCGCCCAGGAGACCGGGTCGTCCGGGTCGACCAGGGGGCCGCGCCGGAACTCGGCGGGCCGGTGCGTCGGTGGCAGCGCCTCCGCGATCCGTTCCAGGTAGAGCAGGCGTTCCACCGCCAGCCAGGTCCGGTCGAGCAGCCGGTCGGCGTCGGCGGCGAAGACCCCGAGCTGCTCCTCGGTGGCGGTGCCGAAGTGCCGGCGGGCCAACTCGGCCCGGGTGGCGTTGGTGACCGCCTGGTTGCCGTCGAAGGAGACGTTGCTGGCCTCCCGGGCGCCCGCGCCGACGGCGGTGTTGCCCACTGCGGTGCCCTGCCGCTGCATTTCCTGCCCGATCGTCGGCCGGGGCGGGTCGCCGGGGCGTAGCGGCGGGTCGGGGGTCAGGCCGCCGACAGCCAGGTGGGCCCCGGCGGCGATCACCGCCGCGCCGGTCTCCCGGGCGAAGCTCAACAGCCGGCCCTGCACCCCGGGCAGTCCGGTCGGCCCGCTGGACACCCGGTCGATCTCGCTGACCAGCCAGGTCCGGATGGCGTCGGCCAGTTCGGAGGCCGGGCGCGTCGGGTCGACCCGCAGCGCGTGGGTGATGTCCGAGTCGACCCGGTGCGCCCGCACCGCGACGTCGTCGCCCGGCTGCCCGGTGCCCACCTCGAAGGTGAACCCCTCGGGCCGGCGGGCCGCGCCGACGAAGGTGACCCGGTAGGTGTCGTCGAGCCCGGCGACCGCGGTCAGCCGGGCGCTGCGCGGCAGGTCGGTCAGCCCGGCCAGCCGCTGTGCCACGTCGGGCAGCAGCGCCTCGTCCGGTGCGGGCAGATCACCGACGGAGTCGTGCAACGCGGCCACCTGGGCGGCGGTACGCGGATCGGCGGCGAGCTGCGCACTGATCGTGGCGGCGAGCCGTTCCAGGTCCTGCACCGGGTCACGCTGCCCGGCCAACCGCTCCCGCAGGTCCTGCGGGGTGACGTCGTTCTCGTTCGTCCCGTCCAGCGTCCGGTTGAAGGCGATGTCGTTGACGCGTACCTGGTGCCAGCGGGCGATCCACCGGCCCACCGCGTGCATCCCGGCTCCCACCCCGGCCAGCGCGCCGGCCGCCGGGTTCGCGCTGACGAGGGCGACCACGGCCGCCGAACCGGCCCGCAGCCCGACCGGGAGCAGGTCCTCCAGGAGCCGCCGGCGGAACGGGAGCCGGAACTCCCGGTCGTACATGATGTTGTCGGCGATGTGCTCCAGGGTCCGGGCGATCCGCGCCGGGTCGGCGTCCCGATTGACGACGAGGTGGAACCGGCCCCGGCTCACCCGGGTACGCTCCGGCACCACCGGGCGCCCGTCCGACACCTCACCGATGCGCAGGCGCAGCTGGACGTCGTACCGGCCGCCGGCGCGGTGGTACCGGTAGACCACCTCGGTCAGGTTGGACCGCGTGTCGTACACCTCGCGGCGAACCTCGAAGGCGTCGTCGTGCCGCCGGTTGACCTCGGTCATCGCGTCCCGGATCGCGGTGACGACGGCCCGGTGGTTGGCGGTGACCGGCACGGGCGCGGCGTTCGGGTCCGGGGCCGGAGTCGCGTTCGGGTCCGGGGCCGGAGTCGGGGCCGCGTTCGGATCCGGGGCCGGAGTCGGGGCCGCGTTCGGATCCGGCGTGGCGTTCGGGTCCGGCGTGGGTGTGGCGTTCGGGTCCGGCGTGCCGGCGGGCGTCGGCGTACCGGTGGCCCGGTCGTTGATCGCGCGGGCCACCGCCTGGCCGCCCTCGGCCAACTCGACGATCTGCCGGGCGATCTGCCGCCGGCCGGCCCCGCCCATCCGGGTGGTGTTCGCGTCGTCGTGCCGGTCCCGCAGGTCGTTGAGGGTGACGCCACGGTGGCCGAGGACCCGGTCCACGAGCGCCTGCACCGCCGCCCGGGTGATGCTGGAGACGGAGAGCACCCGGCCGAGCTGGTCGCGGATGGTCTCCGCGACCGGCGTCGTGACGACCAGGCCGGCCTCGCCGGTCAAACCCCGTTCCGCGTACGCGCCGAGGCCCGGATCGTCCCGGGTCAGCGCGTACTGGCGCTTCACCACCGCGTCGATGGCGTCCCGGACCGCCGTGTGGAACTCGTCACCGCCGCGTTGGTCCAGCTCCGGTGGGACCTGGAGGGTCACCTCCCGACCGTCGGTGTAGTCGACGGTGATCGTGGTCGGGTCGTCGGTACGGGCCACCTCGATCCGGATCACCGCGTCGTTGCCGGCGCCCCGGACGACCAACCGGTACCGGTCGCCGGACAGGGACCGGATCCGCAGCAGCCGGTCGATGGGTTGGTCCCCCAGGTTGTCCCGGATCGCCGCGATCTCGGTACGGACCCGGTCGCGGATCGGCCCCGCCTGGTTCTCCGGCACCGGGTCGGGGTCGGGGGTGGCCGCCGTCGCATCGCTGGCCGCCCGGCTGACCAACGAACCGTCCCCGAGTACCCCCCGGGCCAGGTCGTTGGCGCGCCGGAAACTGTCGTCCAGGGCGCGTTGCAGCCCGCCGTTCTCGATGGTGGCGCGGTCCGGCAGGTCCGCCAGCGCCCGGTCGTGCTGCCGGGCCGACCCGTCCAGCGCGATCCACCGGCTGACCCGGTTGCTGGTGATCAGGTCGAACAGGGCGGTCGCCACCGCCTTGGTGCTCATGCCCGGGGCGCCGACCGCGCTGGCCGCCTGGTAGTTGCTGGCGCCGCCCAGGGCGGTCGGCAGGCTGGCCACGATCCGGTCCCGCAACCGGGCCGGTACCTCCTCCGGTCGGGCCTCCTGGTGCCGGATCATCGCGTCGATGGCGGTCCGCAGCCCGTTCCGGAACCGGTACCCGGCGACGCTGTCCAGTGCGACCGCGTCCGGGTTCACCACCAGCAGGAAGTGCTTCTTCCGCGCGGTCACCTGGAACTCGGCGGCCCGCCCGTCCGGCACCGGGCCGGTGACCAGTTCGAAGGTGAACGACGCGCGTCCGCTGCGCTGCCAGCCCTCGGGGTCGACCCGAAAGATGCTCCGGCCGCGTACCGGCACCGGTTCGATGACCGCCGCGGTGACCGTCGAGGTGGTCAGCAGGTGCCGGGTACCGGCCAGCGCCGGGTCGGAGTCCCGCGACCAGCTCCGCTCCGCATCGAGCAGCCGGGTTGCCGGTTCGGAGAGGTACCGGTGGGCCAGTTCGGTCCGCTGCGCCGACCCGGGCATCCCCTCCCGCAGGCCGTGCCGCTCGATGAACCGGCCCAGTTCTGCCGCCAGCGCGGCCCGTTCGGCGCCGGTGGCCCGGGCGTACAGGCCGGCCAGTGCCTCGAACTCGCCGAGGTGGGCGAGGTCGGTGTGGCTGACCCGCAGCCGGTTGCCGGCCCCCGGGTCGGCGACCAGTGCCTCCCGGCCGCCCAGCCGGCCGCCGTGCAACCCGACCAGCCGGCCGAGCCGGCCGCCCCGGGTCGCCGCCACCTCCCCGGCGGTGTGCCCGATGCCCCGGGCCAGCAGCCGGTCCAGGCCGGCGGTGTCCAGGCCGTCCGCGGTGGTCCGGGACACCGCCATCCGGTGTACGCCGTCCGCGCCGAGGGTGACCGTGATGTCGGCCCGGGCCGTAGGGTCGACGGTGACCTGGATCTGGTACGGCCGACCGCTGACCGGCCGCACCTCGAACCGGTCCGGAGCGACCAGCCGGACCGCCGCGATGCCGGTCCGGCCGTCGGTGGCGGTGAACGTGTCGGCGATCCGCTGGCCCGCGCCGTGCAGCCGTTCGCCGAGCCGGGGGTCGGGGGTGCCGGAGGCGGGCGGCAGCCGGTCGGCCACCCCGGACAGGTCGAGCCCGGTCACGTCGAGCTGCCGGGTGAACACGGTCGGCGTGCCGCCGGTGGTGTCGACCTCGACGCGCAGCACCTCGACGGTCAGCTCACCCCGGGCCAGCGCCCGGTGCAGCTCGTCGAGCAGGTCGGGCCGACCGCGCAGGGCGTCGTGCAGGCGGGTGCTGCCGCCCAGCACGTCCCGGACGTGTTCCGGGGTGCCGCGCTCGGTCCGGCTCCCGTTCTCCAGCAGATGGCTGGTACCGGCCGTGGCGGTCGTCTCCACCACGACCAGCCGGTGGCCGGTCGGGTCGAACCCGGCCACCGCGAAGTCACCGGACCGCCGGGGGCCGGCCGCCGGGCGGTCGGCGAGCAGGGCGTTGGCGTCGATGCCGTACCGGTCGGCGAGGACCCGCCGGGCGGCGGTGTACGGCAGCTCGGCGGTCGACTCCCGCAGGTCCACCGCCCGGCGGGCGTACGCCTCGGCGACCGCCTCCAGCTCGTTGATCCGGTGCTGGGCCACCGGGTCACCGGGGTGCGTGGCACGCAGGTCGGTGAGGGTGCGGGCCAGGTTCGCCCCGGTCACCCCGCGCAGGCCGGAGACGCCGAACTCGGCCATCAGCGGACGCAGGAACCGGTCCCGCAGGTCGACCAGGCGCGCCTGGTCGTGGTCCAGCCGGGCGGCGGCCCGTTGCACGTCGGCCGGCCCGCTGCGGGGGCGGAACTCCTCCCGGGGCCCCTCGGCGGCGTGGTGGCTGACCGGGAGCGCCCGGGCGGCCAGCGGATCGGACACCGGCCGGCCGGTGTCCGAGGACATCAACCGGAACTGCTGCTCGGTGCGGTACGTGCCGAGCGGGTCCAGGTCGTGGTGCAGCCTGCCGGTCGGCTCGTCCCGCCAGGTGTGCGGCCGGTCCCCGTCGTGGTGCAGCCGGCCGTCGTCGCCGCGCCAGGTGCCGGGGGCGTCGCCGACGGCGTGCAGCCGCCCGTCCCCGCCCTGGTGCAGGACCGGCCCGGTGTCACCCGGGCGGCCCGCCGGGTCGGTGATCTCCCGGCCGTCCGGGCCGAAGGTACGCCAGTGACCGTCCGGCGGATGGGTGGGCCGGTTCCCGTCGTGGCGGTCCGCGCTGGCCACCACCTCGGTGCCGTTGCGGTACGTCCAGACCCGGTCGGTCGCGCCGGTGACCTCCCGGCCGAGAACCTGGGCGAGGGTGGCGGCCAGCGACCGGTCGCCGTGCCCGGAGTGGCAGGCGACCAGGACCACCCGGCGGTCGCCGAGGTCCACGATGCCGGCCCGGTGCAGCTCGGCGAGCCCGTGCGCGAAGTCCGTCGCGCTCATCCGGGAGCCGCCGACCACCACCTCCCCGTTGGGCAGGCCGTGCAGCGCGATCCGGACGGCGTCCGGGTCCACGGTCAGCGCCCGGGCATGGGCGTGCATCCGGGCGTCCCCGGTGAACTCGTGTCCCGCCGGTACGGCGCGGGCGGCGGCGGTCATCACCGGCAGCACGTCGGGCCCCTGGACCAGGGGCAGCAGCAACCGGGCCGCCTCGTCGCTCCACTGTCCCGGGCCGGGCTCGGCCGGCTGCCCCGGCGACCGTGTCGGGTCCGACGCGTCCGGGGTGGCGGTGCCCGACGCGTCCGGGGTGGCGGGCAGGTGCAGGGTGTGCACCCCGTCCGGGACGCGTACCCCGGCGATCGTCGCCCGTTGCCGGTCGACGAGTTCCTGCTCGCGGTGCGGGTCGACGCCCTCGGCACGGGCCTGCTGCCAGTCCCGTACCGCCGCGTACGCGGCCCGGCTGTCCGCCGTGTCCAGGCGCAGTTCGAAGCGTTGGCCGGTACGCGGATCTTGCCATTCGGTCAGCAGCCCACCGGCCCGGTCGCCGCCCCAGAGGCTGCGCAGCCGCAGGGGCTGGTACCCCTGCCCGGCGAGTTCGGCGAAGATCCGGCGGGCGGTGTCGGCGTACCCGTGGTGCGGCAGTTCGGCGGTGTAGCGCAGGGCGGTACGCGGCTGCGGTTCCGGCGTCGTGCCGGTGGTCTCCATCCGGAGCGCGGCGAGCCGCTGGTGCAGCGCGTCGGCGTCCTCCCGGGGTGGGCCGGCGTCGGCGGTGCGGACGGCTCCGGCGTCGGTGAGGGCGGCGTCGACCGCCCGGGTGATCGTCGGCTCGTGCCGGGCCGCCTCGTGCAGCGCGTGGGCGGCTCCCGGCTGCCCGCTGGCGGCGTCGGGCCGGCCGGTGGACGGCTGGCCGGTGACGGCCGGCCCCGGCGCGGGGCGAACGGCATCGGGCCGAGCGGCATCGGGGTGGACCGCGCCGGCCTCCGGCCGGTGGAGGGTCTTGGCCCCCTCCCAGATCGCGCCGAGCAGTGCCCGCTTGCCGACCCAGGATGCGGCCGGTCCCCGCCCGCCGGTCCGGCCGGCCTCACTGACGTCCCACGGCGTCGGGTAGCCGGGTTCGCCGGGACGGTGCCGAGCGGCCCGGTCGAGCAGGTCGGCTGCGGCGGCCCGCTGCCGGGCCAGTTCGGCGGGGAGATCGGCCGGGTCCACCTGCGGGTACCGCTGGCGCACCGGGCCCAGGTCGGCGGTCGGGTCACCGGCGTACCAGCGGCGCACCAGGTCGGCGTCCGCGTCGAGGGCACGTGTCTCGTCGCGGAGCCGGTCCATGACCGCCTGCGCGTGGTGCGGCGCCTGGGGGATCCAGTCGAACCCGGCCCGTGCCCAGGCGTACCCGCCGACCGTCGAGGCCGCCCGTACCTCCACCCGGGACACCCCGGCCCCGGCCGCCCACTGTTCGAGGTGGCGGACGAAGGCACCGGTGAAGCCGGCACCCTGGAGGTCCGGGCTGATGTGGAAGCTGACGTACCGCATGGTGATGCTGCCGTCGTGGTCCCGCCGGAAGGTGACCACCATCTCGCCGACCCCGCCACGCGTGTCGGTCCGCACCCCTGGCCGTACCGTCACGCCGCCCTCGTCGACGGTGACGGCGTTCGGGGCGTCCGGGTCGAGCCGGACGCTCATTCCGGCCCGGGTGAACCCGTCCAGCCGGTCGGCGAAGGCCCGCGCCACGGCCCGCTCGGTGACCCGGGCCTCGGCGTCGGTCCGGGGTACCAGGTCGTCCAGGGTCGGCGGTCGGCCGGAATCGACCCACGAGGGCACCGCCGGGGAGGTGACCGCCCAGGCCGGGGGTACGGCCGGGGTGGCCGGAGCGCGCGTCGGGAAGGGCAGGTCACGGGTCGGGTACCCGAGCCGATCCAGGTCGCGGTCCACGCCGATCAGTTCCTGCCGGAGGTTGAACTGTTCGCCGAACGAGGTGGCCTCGGCGTACCGGCGGAGCAGGAGTTGCCGCTCGTTGAGTCGGGCGAGCACGTGCGGATCGGGTTGCGGGGTCGATGCCGGTGCGGGTACCGGTTCCGGGCGGCCGAAGAGCCGGGCGACCTGGTCACCGAGCCGTCGCAGCAGCCCCTGTGGGCGGGGCCGGTCGGCCCGGGCGGCGGCCTGCTCGTGGATCGTCTCGGTGATCTCGTGTACCCAGGTCCGCGCCAACTGGTCGGCGTCGACCCGGTGGTTGACCACCGTCAGGTGCGGGTCCTCCGGCGTACCCGCCCGGACGGTCGTCTCGGCCAGGTTGCCCATCCCCTGCCCGACCGACGGCCGGAACCAGTGCACCCGCCCGTCACCGGTGTCGACCCGGACCAGGCCGTCCTGCGCCCGTACGCTGACGACCCCCTCGCTGCGGAAGTCCGCCGGGGTGACCGTCGGCGCGGCGGCGAGCAGTTCCGGCACGCTGACGTCGGGCAGGTGGGCCGGTCGGCCGTCCGGCACGAAGTCCGTACCGTCGATCGGGCTCGCGGTGTGGGTGTGGCCCGGATGGCTGTCGGCGGGGTGCGCGGTCGGATCGGCGACGGGCGTCGGGTCGACCCTCGGGGTCGGATCGACGGCCGGGGACGGATCGACGGCCGGCGAGGTGGCCGGGTGCGCACTGCGGGGATGGAACGGGCCGCCCTCGGTGATGGGCTTGACGCCCTTCCAGTCGGAGCCGAGCATGGCCCGCTTGCCGATCCACGAGGCGTCCCGCCCCTGCTGCCCGTTCCAGCCGGCGCGGCTGATCTCCAGCGGCGTCGGGAAACCGGGCGTACCGAACGGGTGCTCGGCCGCCTGGCGCAGGATGCGCTGCCCGTCGTCCACCTGCCGGCGCAACTCGGCGGCGAGGGTCGCCGGATCGGTGGCGCCGTACCGGTCCAGCAGGGCGTCGACCTCCGGCGACCGGGTACCGGCCGACGCATTCGCCAGGTCGTCGATGGCGGCACGGGCGTGCCGCATCTCGGTCCGCAGCCGGTCCAGCACCCCTTCGGCCCGGTGCCCCGTGTTCGGGGCCCAGTCGTACCCGGCCCGGGCCCAGGCGTAGCCGCCCACCGTGGACGCGGCGTGGATCTCGATGCGGTGCACCCCGGAGTGCCGGTACCAGCCCTCCATGAACCGGTTCCACTCGGCGGCGAAGCCACCCCCCTGCGCGTGCTCGGACAACCGCAGCGAGGAGTGCTCGACATAGAGCGAACCGTCGTGATCCCGGTTGAACACCCGCACGGTCCGGCCGACGTACCCCCGGTCGGGGTGCACGATGTCCAGGCGGACGACCACGCTGTCCCGGTAGACGCTGACCGCGTGCGGGTCGGTGAGGTCGACGCGTACCCGCAGGCCACCGAACTCCCGGCCGTCGAGGTGCCGGGCGAACTCCTCGCGTACCGCCGGCTCCCAGCGCGCCACCTCGGCATCGGTGGACGGGATCAGCTCGTCCACCGACGGTGGTCGGTCCTCGTGCCGCCACGGCGGATCGGCCCAGATCTCGTCGTGGGTGCTCTGCTCCGGCGGCATCGGCTCCGCGTCGGGCCGCCGCTGCTCGGGTACGGCCGGCAGGTCGTGGGTGGTGTGACCGAGGGCGGCCAGGTCCCGGTCCAGGCCGGCGATCTCGGCCCGCAGCCGGGTTTGCTCGTCCGGGCTGGCCTGGTCGAGTTCGCGGAGCAGGAGATTCCGCTGGGCGAGCCGGCCCGCCGATCCGTCGGGAACCGGGGTGGGATCCGGTGCCGGGGTGGGGTCGGGCGTCGGCGTGGCCGGAGTCGACCCGAAGAGCCGGCCGAGCGCCTGCCGGATCCGGCCCGGCGATCCGCTACGGCCGGTGTCCACCGGTTCCGGGGTACCGGCCCGGGACTGCACCGTCTCGGCGATCTCATGCGCCCAGGCCCGGCTGAGCTGATCGGCGGCCACCCGGTGGTTGACCTGCACCCGGTGCGGGTCGGTGGTGGTACCGCTGGCCGGGGTGGTCACGGCGACGTCGGGCAGCCCGTACCCGACCTCCGGCCGGAACACGTGTACCCGCCCGTCGACCGTCTCGACCAGTACGAACGGCCCGTCGGTGCGGATGTCACGGGCGCCGACCCCGGCAAGGTCGTCCGGGGTCACCCGGGTGACCGCGTCCCGGAACTCCTCCGGCGTGACGTCGGGGAACCAGCCGCGCCGGCCCTCCGGTACGAAGTCGCTCTCGGGGGCGGTGCGGTCCGGACGGGTCCCGCCCTCCTCCGGGCCGCCCCGTTCCGCCTCGGCGGCGTCATCCACCCGGTCCGTCTCCGGCCGGCTGTCGGGGGTACCGGTCGGGTCGCCCTCCGGGGTACCGGTCGGGTCACCCTCCGGGAGGCTGGTCGGGTCGCCCTCGGGGGTGCCGCCGGTGGTGGCGCTGTCGGTGAGCGGCGGGAAGTCGAGTTGCGCCTGCCGCTGCCGCAGGCCGTCGATGTCCAGCCCGTACGTCCGGGCGGTGTCCTGGGCGATCGGGCCTTCGAGCATGCCCGGCCGACGCTGGGCCGGGTCCGGGTGGTTGGCGTGCATGATGGCCAGCCGGGCCTGCGCGACCACGTTCTCCATGGTCAGATCCGGGAAGCGACTGAGCACGTCCGCTCCCACCAGGTCCCGCACCGGCTCGGGTAGGTAGGACTGGAAGATTTTCTGGCGGAGCGCTTCCGGGGTGTAGTCGGCCACCGCCCGGTAGTTGTCACTCCGCGGTACGCGCAGGTCACCCGAGTGGTCCGGTCCGCCCCGGAATCCGGCCAGGCCGCGCAGGAACTCCCGCTGCACCGCGAAGCCCTGGAACTCGCGCTCGAACCGGAACAACCCCGCGGCCCGGAACCGCTCCGCCTGCGGCAGGCCGGCGTTGTCGATCTGCCTGAGCAGCAGGTCGTTGTTGGGTTGCAGGGCATGCATCCCCTCGTGCACGAGGGTGGTGGCGACCGCGCTGATCGACCGGGGCGAACCATCGCCCGCGTTGGGGTCGATGAACATGACGCCGATCTCCGGGTCGTAGAAGCCTCGGGGGCGGTCCTCGACCTGCCGGACGAGCTGGGGTGTCACCTGGTCCGCCGGCAGCAGGGCACGTACCGAGTCCAGGTCCATCGGAACCGTGCGGGTCAGGATGTTCGTGGCGTGCAGCTCGAACTCCGGCCCGAGGACGTCCCCGATCTTGGCGATGGCGATGGCCTGGTCCAACGGGTGGAACCGGTGCGTCTGCGGATCGATGCCCATGGTCCGGTGTGCCAGTTCGACCGAGTTGAGCGGGTCCACGCCATCAAGGTCCCGCCAGCCAGGATCGGCTGGCTCCCCGCCCCGGCTGTGGTCCCGCCAGTCGCGGTACCGGTCGGCGTAGTCGTTCACCGCCGTGCTCAACTCACGTACCCGGCTCACCAGGTCACCCAGGTCACCGTTGGCGCGGGCCCGGTCCGAGGCGGCCTGTAGGCGGTCGGCGATCCCGACGACGTCGTCGAGGTCCCGGAGTCGCTGCGCCACCGTGTGCTCCGGGTACCGGGCCAGCAGCCGGGTTCTCGCCTGGTCGGCCAGTTCCCGGACCTGGTGCGGTAGATCCGTACCGGTACGGGGCGCCGTCGGTGAGAAGTTGACGCTGGGGGCCAGTTCCGCCTCAGAGCTGCTGTCCGGCACGGTGTCCGGCAGTGGCGTGCCGGTAGCAGGCTGGTCGGCGGTGGTCGGGGCCGACGTAGCGCCGTCGGCCGCCGTCGGGGGCGTGTCCGGCCGGGAACCCTGCACGTCCGGATGCGCCGGTTCGGGCCGGGCACCGTCCGATCTGGTACCGCCGATCTCCGACTCGGGCCGTGCCCCGTCCGGCTCGGCCGGCTCGGCGCGGCCCGCATCCGCATCCGGCTCGGGCTCCGAGCGGCGGGATTCGGGGTCCGGGCGGGTGCCTTCGGGTCGGGCAGCGTTGTTCTCGGGACGGCCATCCTCGGGTGTCGGTGCCGGGCCTTCCGGATCGGGTACCGGCTCCGGGGTGGGCCTGCCGCCCCGACCGGACGAGCCGTCCTCCGGGGTGGCACCGTCCGCAGGGGCCGGAGAGCCGTCGCCCGGCTGCGGATCGCCGGACAGGTTCTCCTCGTCGGTCGGCGTGGACGTACCGATCGGCGGCGTGCTCCGCAGTTCCTGGAGCTTCGCCCCGATGCTGGCCTCGTCCAGCGGACGCCGGGCTCCCGCGCCGTCGAGCGTGGTGAAGTGCTGTTCGAGGTACGTCCGCAGCCGGTTGCCGTAGCACGAGAGATCCTCGGGGCGGGCGTCCAGCGCCCGCTGTACGAGGTCCGGGGTGAGCCGGGGCACGGTCTGACCGGCGAGCGTCAGGGCGCCGAACTGGTGCGCGACCGCGTCCCCGTACTCCTGCTGGGCCCGCAGCTCGGCCCGCTGGCGCCACTCCCACCACCGTGGTTCGGGCTGGTCGGGTGGGTTGTCCCCGTCCCGGTCCCCGGCACCGTCATCCGCCGAGTGGTCCGGGTCCGTCGACGGCTGCGCAGGGTCGGCCGGTCCGGTACGGGCACCGTCCGGTGGGTCGGCCGCCGGCTGACCGGCAGGGTCCCCGTCCGGCGTACCCGCTGGCGGGGTGCCCCCATCGCCAGGCGTGACCGGTCCGTCAGCCGGACGGTCGGTGCGGGTGTCCGGATCCCCGGCGGACCGGGTCGGGTCGCCTGTGCCGTCGGCACCGGTCCGTTGGGCGGGGATGGTCGAGGAGCCCGGGGAGGACGTGGGAGAACCGGACGTCGTGGTGTCCCGTGATGCGGCGGAACCGGGGGTGCCGGTGTCCCGCGCCGGGGTGGCCGGGCCGGGTGTACCGCTGTCCGGCGAGGTGGCGGGAGAACCGGGAACCGCAGCGGTCGGGGCAGTGCCCGACGGTACGACCGTCGGCGTCGGGGAATCGACAGTCGGGGCCGGAGTGCCCACGGTCGGTGTGGTCGGCCGACCCTCCCCGGTGGGTGTCGGGTCGACGGTCACCGTCGCAGGGGTAGCCGAAGTGCCGCCGTCCGAGCGGTCCGGGGACCGGGTGGCTCCGTCGCCGCCGACCGGCGTACCGGCGTCCGTCCCGGGCCGGGTGGCGTCCGGCGTGCCGCCCGGCTCGACGGTCGGCGTCGGCCCGGAGCCGGCGGGAACGGCGGTGGGCGTGGGGGTCGACCCGGTGGACGCCGGCCCGGACCCGCTCGACCCGGTGGCGGTCGAGCCCGAGGAGGTCGAACCGGAGGAGGCCGAACCAGAGGAGGTCGAGCCCGAGGAGGTCGACGAACCGCTGGAGGCCGAACCGGAGGAGGTCGAACCGCTGGCCGGCGACGTGGTGGGGCTGGTCGTGCCGGTCGGCGCGGTCACCGTTGCCGGGCCACCCGTCGGGGTACGGCCGCCCTGCGCGCCCGTCCGGCCGTCACCGCTGCCTGCGGAGCTGCCCGATCCGGCACCCTGGTTGGCCCCCGCGCCCTGGGTGCTGCCGGCCGGCGCGCCGGCGGTCTGGTTCGCCCCGGCCGGCGCCCCGGCGACCGGGGTGGCCCCGGCCGGGGTAACCGCGCCCTGGTTCGTCCCGGCAGCCGACGTGTCCGGTGCGGCGAGCTGCCCGGGGGACACCGACGGCGCGTTCGTTCCCGTCGGCAGACCGTCCGGCAGGCCGCTGGGCAGCGTGCCGGGCGACAGTGTGGGTGCACCGCTGGTGCCGGTACTTCCGGACGGGGCGTTGCTGCTGGCCCCGTCGTTACCGAAGAGGTCCAGCGAGCCGTACCGGACCTGGTGCGCGCCGACGTCCAGGCGGTTGCGCCGGGTGTCGGTCATCATCTCGCCGAGCAGTGCGGCCGGGGTCAGCCCACTCGCGAGGTTGTCCCAGGTCATGCCGCTCCACACCCCGTTGCGCTGCGCCCAGTCCTTGAGACCCACCTCCTCCAGCAGGTTGTCCCGGCCGATCTGGAGCGCGTTGTCCGCGGTCTGGCCGAGGCCGAAGGCGAGTGCCTCGGTCGGTCGGGTGTGGATGCCCATCATCAGCGGGCCGCCGATCGCGCCGGCAATCAGACTGTCCAGCACCTCCATGCCGAACCGGCCGGCCCAGCCCTCGACGAACGGGTCGTGCCCCTCGGCCGCCTGGAGCAGCATGATGCCGCCCTTGGCACCGGCCATGAAGCCGGCGTACGCCAGGCTGCCGCGCAGCGCGGCCCGGCCGACGCCCCGCGCGCCGCTGGCAATGAACTGCCGTACCCCGCCCTTGATGGTCTGTTCCCAGAGCTTGGTGAGCAACTGCCGGGCGAGCTGCCGGATGGCGAGCCGGGTGCCGGCGATCTGGGCGCCACCGACGAGCAGCCCCACCCCGGTCCACGAGGTGAGGATCATCTGTACGACGGCGATGCCGAGCATCACCAGGTTGATGACGGCCATCCACTTCATGGCCTCGATCTCGACGGCCTTGCCGTGCACCGTCTCGTGCATCGAGCCGAGCGCCTCGGCCATTCCGCTGACCTCGTCCAGATGCTGCTGGAGGAGGTCCCGGGCGGCCTGGGCGGCACCGTCGCCCTGCCAGGCCTGCAGGTCGTTGAGGTAGCCGTTGATCTCGTCGAGATGGTCGGTGTAGAGCTGGGCCGCGTCCCGGTAGGCGTCGGCGAGGTCGAAGATCCGGTCGTGCCGGGCCTCCGGCCACTCCATGATCATCTCAAGGAAGTCGCCGAGGATCGGCACGTACTGGTTCAGCTCGACGAAGAACTGGCGCACCTGTTCGAGGACGAAGTCAGCTCCGTCCTCGACCGCATTCCCGCCCACGCCAATCCTCCTCCCCCGCACTGACCGCGCAGCGGACCCCCGCTACGCGCCCGAACCAACCGACCGACCGTGGCTACCGTCAGTCGACGAAGGCCGGCTGCCGCCGGGCCAGGTACCGCCGCGACCAGACAGCGGGTTCCCCACCACCGCCCTGCACGTCCCACCGCAGGACGTCCAGGGCGCCCCCGGCCTCGGTGATCAGGTAGTGACAGGAGTCGAACCGGAGCATCGTCCGGTCACCGGTGGCGTCGACCGTCGGGGCGGTGAGCAGCGCCGGATCGAGCGCCGGGTACCGGTCGGCCGTGACGAGTGGATCGCGGACCAGTTCACCGGCCCGGTGCAGCTCGGTGGCCGACGAGGCGAGTACCCGTGGCCCGCTGACGTCCCCGTCGGAGTAGAACTCGGCGAGCAGCTCGGCGTAGGCGAGCGGGTCCAGGTCGACGCCCAGCCGGCCGCCCAGGTCGCGCATGGTCGCCACGTCGTTGAGGAACAGTTCGTCGCCCCCGGTCGGGAAGATCAGGCCGTAACTGAAGTTGTAGTTCTCCGCACCACTGCCGGCGACCACCCGGACCGCATCGTCGACCCAGGTGGCCTGCGTGACGAGCCAGTCGGCCGCGACGATCTCGTGGCGGGTACGGGCGGCGTACAGCACCGCACCGTCCGGCCGGAGGTAGCGCTCCTCGATCGGTACCCCATCGAGGATGTGCCGCTGCACCGCCGCGACCACCCGATCCGTCCGCACGTCCACAACCCTCTCCGCACCGCCACGTCAGCCGGTGACCCGGCCGACGGCACATCTCACACCTGGTAGGACCGCCGGATACCGGCCTCGTTCTCGGCCTCGATGCCCTGGTAGTCGTTCATCGCCCGGACCACGCCGCCGCTGGCCCGCTGCAACTGCTCGCCGCCCTGGCTGAGACCGTCCTTGACGGTGTCGCTGAACGGGGTGTCCCCGCCCTCGGGCACCTGGCGGTAGGTGGTCTCGAACGCCTGACCGTACTTGTCGGCACCCCAGGGCTGCTCGCCCTCGATCCCGTTGATCTGGCCGAGCACCCCCTGCGACTTGGCCCGGAGCGACTCGGCCATCGCCCGCAGCACCGACCCGGTCGCGGCGACCTGGTTCGGATCGCCATCGATCTCAAAGTACGTACCCATGGCCGTCCTCCTTCTTGAGCAGCTTGGGCAGATCGGCGTCGTGGCTGTCCAGCATTCGGTCGAAGTCCGTCTGCTCGGTCAGCCCGAGACCCCGGTCCTTGGGCAGGGTCCGTTCGAGGATCTCCCGGGTCTTGCGGCCGGCGTCCTCCACTGCGGCACGTACCGTGCTGAGGATCGCCGCCGAGAGCGCCTTCGAGTTGGGCGTACGGTATACCCGGGGATCGATGTCGAGGTCGACGAGCTGCCCTCGGGGGCCAACCACCGCCTTGATCATCCCGTCGTCGGACCAGGCGGTCCCGGTTACCTCCAGCACCTGCTGACGGGTCTGCGCGGCGTTCTCCAGGCTCTGGCTGAGATCGTCGAGCACCGCCCGGATCGCCGACCACTTCGGACGTTCCACCGTCGTCACCTCCCCGTTGCCCGGTCACGGTGCACGCTGGGTGAACCGGACCGGATCCGACAATAGTGGACCGCCGGAAAGTGGATCATCATTGCCGGCCTCGCAGCAGGTCGGCAAGCCAACCGTCGACCGGGGTCTGCGCCTCCTGCGGCGCGGCTCCCGCAGCGCCGGCGACCTCGGGTTCCGGACGCGGGGCGGGTACGCCCGCTGCCGCCTTCCCGGCGCTGGCCGGCGTACCGGCGCTGGCTGCCGGGACCGGGCCGCCCGGACCGAGCCGCCGGGCGGTGAGCGCCACCGCGTGACGCAGCAGGTCCGGTACCCGTTCCCCACCGAGGGAGAAGCCGATCGGTGAGCCCGGGTTGACCGTCAGCCGGTACCCCGGCCCGGGCCACCGATGCAGCACGGCGACCAGGTCGCAGGTGGTCAGGGGCGGTGCCGGGCCCTCGGCTGCCAGATCCTGGAGGTAGTCGGCGCAGCGTTCCGCCGAGGTGAAGACGGTCACCTCCGGGACGCCGTCCACCTCCAGCACCCGGGTCGGCATGATCACGGTCGCGGTGACCAGCACGTCGAGCAGCACCTCGGCGTCGGGTGCGGTGAGGGCGGCGCCGAGCAGTCGTTCCACCTCGTTCGCCGGGGTGAAACCGGCCAGCGACGCCGGGGTGGGCAGCAGCCCGGGTACCCGCTCCGGTGCCACCAGCAGCCCGACCGGGGTGGCCGGGTTGACGGCGAGCCCCCAGTCGGCCGGGATGTCCCCGTCGGCCCAACCCCGGACCAGTTCGGGCAGGTCGGTGCTGCGCCAGCCACCGGCCGGCAGTACCCGGTACAGCGCCTCCGCCGAGGTGAAGGCGAGCAGGAAGCGGATGCCGTCGCGGTCGGCGGTCATCAGCCGCTGCCCGTCGGGGCCCGGCTGGTCGTCGCTCCCGAACCGGTCGTCGCCCCGGTCCGGGAGGAACAGCGGAGCGACGGCGAGGATCCGCAGTACCGCCTCGGGGTCGTCCTGGTCGACCGCGTGCCGCAGCCGCCGTTCGACCTCGTTGACCGGCTGCCACGGCGGCTGTGCCCCCTGGGCCTCGAGCTGCGTCGTCATCGCGCCTCGAAGAGTGCGACGAGCGGGTCGGCGGTGGACCGGGGCGGGTCCTGCCGCGCCGGGCGTTGCCGGGCCGGCAGGCCCGCCCCCACCGCCGGGTCACGCAACTCCCGGACGGCACCCCGGCGTACCCACTGCCCGGCCAGGTCGGCCAGCGCAGGGGCGGGCGCCACCAACCGGGTCCAGAGGTCGTCGATCGAGTCCGCGACCCGGTGCAGCAGGTGGGCGCAGATGTGCTCCGCGTCGTAGCGGTCCCGGTCCCGGGGGTCGTCGTCGTCCCAGTACCAGATCGAGTCCGGGTCGTCCCCGGCCGTCCGGACCGCGAGCAGCCCACCCTGGACGTAGCCGACCGGCAGGAAATCCCGGGTGAGCCGGTCCCCCACCCAGTCGGCCAGATAGGACAGATCCTGGTGCCGGTCCTCCCGGGCCAGGCCGAAGAACGGCTGGTCGGCCAGGAGACCATGGCCCGGGAGCACTGCGGGCCCCGCCGGGCCGGCACCGTTCGTCGCGGCCAGGAAGCGCCGGTACGCCGGTGGCAGCACCCGGCCGAGGAGCTGTTCCAGCAGGTCGAGCAGGTCGTCCGGGACCTGGTGGCCCGGCGCCGGGCCGACCGGCCGGCCCGCTTGCGGTGCCGCTGGCCGACCGACGGGCGGTCCGGGGCGGTCCGGGAGCCGGCCGACCCCGCCCTGGTGACGGAAGGAGCCGTGCAGCTCGACCGGGACCAGTGCCACCTGGCGGACGGCGCCCAGGTGCGCCCAGCACCAGCCGGCCGGGGTACCGACCACCGACGAACCGCCGACCGGAGGCCAGAGGGGGTCCCCGGCCGACCGGGCCATCGCCAGGTTCGCCGCGAGCACGTCGACGATCCGCTGCTCCGCCCGGGTCAGGTCGGGGTGCGGTGCGGGCAGTTCCACCACGGCCCGCGCGCAGAGCGACCAGTCGGGGAAGCCGTACGGGTCGATCAGGACCCCGTGGCGGTACCGCATCCGCAGCGTCGGCGAGCCGGGGTGGATCACGCTCATCGCGAACCGGGCCGCCGGTGGGGCGTTCCCCGGGCCGGGTCCGGTCACGGCGCCAACCGGGCGAACGTGCCGGCGGCGACCCGGGCCAGCCGCTGCGGGACGTCGGCCGGCAGCCGCCCGGCTGCGGCGACCGGCTCACAGGTGAGGGTGAGGGCCAGGTTGCCGTGGTACGTCACCAGCTTGATCCGGTTCTTCTCAACGGTCCAGAACGCCGCCGTCCCGGCCCCATCGATGTCGGTGGGGGTACCCCGGGCGAGCCGGCGGCCGGTCTCGTAGAACCGCTGGGCCCACTGGCCGTCCTTGAGCAGTTCGGCGTCGACGTTGAGGCCGACCGTCATGCCCTCGGCGAGCCGGGTGATGCCGCAGGCTCCGGGGATGTCCAGGACCGGTGCGCCACCGTCGCGCGGGAAGATCTCGGCCAGCGCGGCGTCGTCCACCGCCGGGCAGAGCTTCGCCGGCAACGTGTAGGTGACGTCGCCCGGCCCGACCGGTCCGGTGGTGGTCGGGGCGCTGGTGGGGGCCGGGTCGGTGGACGGGCCGGCGGCATCCGGTTCCGGCTCGGACCGGCCGCAGGCCGCGCCCGCGCCGACGAGCAGGAGCGCGGCCAGCCCCAGCGAACCGGCCCGTCGGGCGGTCACGCGCCGCCACCCACGGTCGGCTTCGGTTCGGCGGCCGCCCTGGTGGCGCGGGTGGGGGTGCTGTCGAGCACCCCGCCGCCCGGGGTGGCGACGGTCCACGCCTCCTCCCGGTCGAGCAGCCGCCGGATCTGGTCGAAGTCCCGGTCGACCCGGGCCGCCTTCTCGTCCCGCTCCCGTTCCTTGCGCCGGGAGCCGAGTTCGGCCTGGTACCCGGCGGGGCGGCGGGCACCGCGCAGCACACCGTTGGCCGGTTCGGCGGGTCGGGGCGTACCCGGTGCCGGGGTGGTGGCGGAGCGTCCCACCACCGGTCGGGTGGTGGGCGGGGTCGGCGGGGCCAGCGGGGCGTCCCGGCGTGGGCCACCGCCGGGCTGCGGCGTGAGCTGGTGTGCGGTGTCCGGCGTACCGGCCGTCCGGGGCCGGTTGAGCACCGGCGGCGCCGCGTCGTGGGCGAGTGGCCCACGCCGGGTGGGCGCGCCCTGAGGTGGGATCGGCGCGGTGGTCCGGGGTGCCCGCAGCACCGGGCTGGACGGCGCGGCCGGCGGGCTGCCGAACTGGTTGGTCCGGGTCCCGCCGCCCGGGACGGCCGGTCCGGCCGTGTTCCGGGCGTCCGGCCCCGGTGCACCGGCGCGGGGCGTGGACGGGGTGCCCGGCGGCAGGGAGGTCCCCGGCGGGACGGACTGCCGCGATCCCGGCGGGGCGGCGCTGATGGTGCGTTGCGGTCCACGGCCACCCGTCTGCGGCCCGCCCGGTGCGCCCCGGGCCGGGTTCTGCGGTGGGGAGGGGGGCAGTCCCTCGCCGGGCGCGCCCGGCACGGCGGGTACGCCGCGCAGGACCCCGGGCACCCCACCGGCCCGCGCGTCGCCCAGCAGGTTCGTACCCCGGGCGAGGGCGGAGCCCGGAAGGGATCCGGTGCCGGGCTGCCCGGTGCCGGGGACCCCGGGCACGCCGGGCACGGTCGGGACGCCCCGGACCGGCAGGTTGCCCACTGCGGGCACCACGGGTGGGACGACCGGCAGCGTCGGTGTCGGCGTCGGTACGGTCGGCATGCCCACGTCGGGGACGGTGATCTCCGGCGTGGGGGTGGTCTGCTGCCGTCCCTGGTCCTGACCGGGCACCGTCGGTTCCGCGACCAGTCGGCTTACCGTGCGCTGGAGGTTGGCGTCCGGTGTGGGCACGTTCCGGGTACTGATCGTCGGCGTGGTCACGTTGGGGGTCCCGACCCGCGACGGATTGCCGATCGACGGCAGCCGGCCGCGCATGTACCGGGCCAGGAACTCGGGGTTGGGCTGGACCGCGTCGGTCGGCCCCTCGTAGACGGTGGCCCGGCCGCCGGCCAGATCCTCGCTCATGATCGACCAGTAGGACCGGGCCATCTCGTACTGGATCTGCTGGGCCCGCTTGCTCCACGCGATCTGCTCGGTACGCAGCGCGGTCACGTACTTGTCCTGGGCGGTGGGACCGGCGTCCTCGACCGGCACGTCACCGAGGTTCCGTTCCTGCCACTCATTGCCGAAGGTCACCATCGCCTGCTTGTACTGCTCGTACAACGAGCTCATCCGGCTCTGGTGACTGGTGATCGTGCTGGCGAGGGAGAGCGAGCCGAGCCAGTTGGTGATGGCGGCGCTGCGCCATTCGTCGAGGGACTTGAGGGTGGCGCCCGGGCCCCGGGCCAGGAAGGCGTCGGCGCCCTGACCGGTCCAGCCACCGGAGTTGCCGGGACTGCCGTCGCCGCCGTACTTCAGCCCGCGGGCGGCGTTCAGCACCCGGTCGGAGATGTCCTGGATGACCTGACTGACCCGGTACCACTGGTCGGCGACCTCCCGGACCGCGTTCGCGTTCTGGGCCATCACCCGCTGGTAGATCTTCTCGATGCTGTCGTTGGCGAACAGCTGGTTGGAGCGTTCCTGGTCAGCGTCGCTGAACCTCGGGTCCTCCCAGTTGATGGTCGGCTCGATGTACTCCCCGTTCTCGGGTGCCGGGTAGTACCGGATGTCCTCACCCATCCGCCGGGCCAGCTGCCGGTTCTGCAGCAGCAGGGTGTTGTCCGCCGTGGTGTAGCCGAAGTACGGTTCCTCGCCACCCATCGCACCGTCCTCCTAGTACCCGCGGCCGAACTCTTTGACGAACCAGTCCTCGCCGGCCGTGTCGAGCTGCTGCTCGGCCTGCTGCACCGGACCCATGTCGGGCTCGGTACGGTGCTGCCCCGGCTCGATGACGACCGGGTCCGAGGTGGTGGTCTGCTCCTGTGGCTTGCCGTCGGCACCGGTGGTGGTGATGGTCGTCTCGTTGGTGACCGTCATGGTGCCGTCCGGATCGGTCACGGTGGAGGTGCGTGAGCTGCCGCCGTCGCCCCGGGTGGTCGTGGTGCTCTGCACCTGGTAGCCACCGTAGACCCGGCTGTCCTGCTCGGTGGTGGTCTGCAGGACCACCGCGCCGGGTGCGTAGTAGGTGGTGGTGGTCGTGGTGCCGGCCTCGTACGACCCGCTGGAGTAGGTGGTCGTGACCTGCTTGCTGGAGCCGTCCGGGTAGAGGTAGATCGTCACGCCGGAGGCCGGGTTGATCACCTGGGCCTGACTGTCGTCGCCGCTCAGGGCCATCGCGGTCTGACCGGTCTGCTCGGCCATTCGGGCCTCGTACTCCGACCAGGACTCCACCGGACGGAAGCCGGGTGGCGGATTGGCCCCGGGGTCGGAGAAGGCGAAGGAGACATCGTCGATGCCGGCCGCCGACTCCCGGTCGGTGCCCTCGTACATCTCGGCGACCACCAGGGCCGCCGAACCGATGTTGCGGATGCCGTCGAGCACGTCCCGCAGGAAGTACTGGAAGTCGCTCTGCCGGTGGCTCAGCAACCGGGCGGCGGAGGCACCCTCGGGGAACACCCCGGCGGCCCCGGCGGGGCGGGAAAGGCCCTCCTGGATCAGCTGGGTCATGGCCGACACCTCCATGGCCGCCGGCCCGGTGGCGTCCGCCTGCACGTCGAGCATCTCCAGGTAGTAGCTACCCAGGTCGGTGATGTCGACGTTGACGTCAGGTCCCGCGAAGGACTGGTAATCCGACGGCGAACCCCCGCCGTCGCCACGATCATCCGGTCGACCCACTGTGCCCTCCCCCGATCAACGTCAACCTGTGCGGAGCCGTACCGCGGGTGGTGCCCCACCAGATGGGGCACCACCCGCAGGCGGATCACATACCAGCGGCGATCTGCTGGTCAACCTGCTGCATGCGGTCAGCCGAGGCACCGAGGCTGACCCCGAGACGGGTGAGCGCGTCCTTGATCTCGGTCGCGCCCTGGTTCCACTTCGCCCGCGCGTCGTCGCACGCCTGGCCGGCGGAACCGGACCAGTCCTGGGCGAAGAGCTGGGTGAACTGGGTGTAGAGGTCCGACAGGGCGTTGTCCATCTGCCCCTGGTACGTGCCGATCGCGGTTGCGACGTCGGTGATCGCACCGAAGTTGTAAGTGATCGAATTGGGATCGGTCATCTGACTATCGCCTCTCCAGGTCTCTCGTCCGGGTACTCAGCCGCGCAGCGCCGCGATGACGCTGCTGTTGCCGGTGGCCTCGGCGGCGGCCCGGATCTCCCGCGCCGCGTCCTCGTCGTTCACGCCGTACTGGGAGGAGGCGTTGCTGATCTTGCCGGCCAGCTCGTCGAGCGCATTGAGGATGGTGGTCAGGCCGGAGTTCAGATCGGCGGACACACTCTGCAACGCATTGTTCGCCGTGCCCCGCATCCCCGCGCCGCCCAGCGCCTGGATCCGGTCGAGCAGCTGCGCCATCCCGGTCGCCAGCCCTTCGCCGGTGTCCATACAGCGCTGCGCCATCGTGTTCAGCTGGTCCTGGGTGGCATGTACCTGCCCAACGCCTGGAGTACCTGTCAAGGTGGATTCACCCCGCTTCGTCGTGACGCCCCCCGGCCAGGGGAGCCTCCCTTCGCGCGCATGACCGCTCATACGTCGCGTTTGCGAAAGCGAAACTATCGTGCTTCGTCCACTCAGACCAGCTCAGCCCAACCGACCGGGCCGGGCGGAGCACCCGACAACGCGCCGACCAGCATCGATTTATGCATGTCCATATACAGGACTCAACTCAGGTTAATCAACCAGTGACCTTTGCCGCCCCGGGCCAACTGCCACGCCCCGATTCGGCCGGCCGCACCGGTCCGCCCTCCGGTGCCCGTTCCGACGGCCCGGACGGTCAGCCGAAGACCCAGTTCCAGGCAGATACCACCCACTCGGTCTGCCGCAGGTAGGCCACCCCGAGCCCGACCAGGAACACCGCCGTCACCAGATGCGCGCCCCGGGCGGTACGCCGGACCCGGCCGAGCTGCCGCTCCCAGATCAACCGCCCGAGCAGCCGGGCGAGCCCGAACAGCCCGACCGCAACGAAGAGGGACAGCACGAAGGTCACCACCGGACTGGTCAGGTCCCCCCGGGCGGAGATCGCCCAGATGCCCCAGCAGACGAAGGCGAACAGTCCGCCCGCCGCACTCCATTCGCCACCCAGCTTGAGCTGGGCCACGTGGTAGCTCAGCGGCAGCCGGGGGCGCGACTGGTCCCCCCAGTGCGGGTCAGCCGGATCCGACCCGACCGCCGTGAACTGCTCGGTACGCGGCGCCCGACGCGCCCCCACCGAGGCGACCCCGCGCAGGAAACCCTCGCGCTGTGTCGGGTCGACGGCGTCGTGCGGCGGGGGAACCACAGCCCGCCCCCGCTGCGACGGCACCCCGACGCCGTTCGGCTGCGGCGGCACCTCGACGGTCCGCTCCGCCCACGGTCGCGTCTGGTCTGCCATGTCGTCCTCCCCATCGCCGGGGAACCCCGTCCGGCCGGACGGCCCCGCTGCTTCGAGGGTAGCCAGTACACAAATCGGTCGCCCGGCCACGCACCGTGGACTACACAGAAACGATGACCGAGCAGCAGCTACCGATCACCACGGCCGACGCCGACGACTGGCCGGAGATCTCCCGGCTGATCGCCGCCGCGTTCCACGAGGCCCACGACCCCACCGCCCGCGAGGGCGACCACGTGGTCTTCGAGCCGGACCGGTCCCTGCTGGTCCGCGACGGCGGGACGGTCGTGGCGCACGCCTCGGCGTACACCCGGGAGCTGACCGTGCCCGGCGCGGTGCTGCCCGCCGCCCATGTGACGCAGGTCGCGGTGGCGCCCACCCACCGTCGCAACCGGCTGCTGACCCGGTTGATGACCCGGCAACTGCGGGAGGTACGCGACGCCGGCACCGAGTACCTCGCGGTGCTCTGGGCCAGCGAGGGGCGGATCTACCCGAGGTTCGGCTACGGCCAGGCCGCCCAGCGGCTGACGATGGAGGCCGACCTGCGGGAGCTGCGACTGCCCGAGCCCCCGGCGTCCGTCGGCGGCCGGCTCCGCACGGGCGAGCCGGCCGCGCTCGCCGACGAGCTGGCCCGGGTGTACGAGGACGTGCGCGTGAACCGCCCGGGCTGGTCCAGCCGGGCGGACCGGCACTGGCGGGCGCGGCTGACCGACCCGTCGGCGCTCCGGTTCGGGGCCACCGAACGGCGTGCCGTGCTGCATGAGGGGCCGGGCGGCGTGGACGGCTACGCGCTCTGGCGGACCCACAGCGAGTGGGACCGCAGCGGGCCACGGGGTACGACGCGGGTGGAGGAGGTGGTCGCCGACACCCCGGCCGCCTATCTGGCGCTCTGGCGGCTGCTGTTCACCATCGACCTGACCCGCCGCCTGTCGTACCCCTTCGCCGCCGTGGACGAGCCGCTGCTGCGGCTGGTCGACGAGCCCCGCCGCCTCGACGCGCAGCTCGTCGACGCGCTCTGGCTCCGGTTGGTCAACGTACCGGCCGCGCTGGCGGCCCGCCGGTACGCCGCCCCGGTCGACGTGGTCATCGAGGTGACCGACCCGCTGCTGCCGGAGAACGCCGGCCGGTGGCGGCTGACCGGCGGCCCGGACGGTGCCCGGTGCGTACCGGCCGACGAGCCGGCGGAGCTGGCCTGCGACGTCCGGGACCTGGGCGAGCTGTACCTCGGAGGTACCGCGCTCTCCGCTCTGGTCGCCGCCGGCCGGGTCCGTGAGCTGCGGCCCGGGGCGGCCCGCAGCGCGACGACCGGGTTCGGCTGGTACCGGGCGCCGGTCGGCATCGAGGTGTTCTGAATCGACGTCTTCTGAGCCTGTTCGACCGGGACGGAGCGCCGGCCCAGCCGGTACGGTCGGGAGATGGCGGATGCGGAGCGCCGGCGACGCCGGCTGCGACACGGCGGGGCGGAGAGCACGGGACGCGGTAGCGGCGGCGGATCCGCGGCGACCGCCGACAGCTACGACGGTGGGCCGCCGTCCGGCGGACGGCGCAGGTCGGGTACCCCCGCCGGGGAGGACCGCGACGGCGAGCGGGGCCTGCGTGGGCTGGTCGGGTCGGGCGCCTCGCAGGTGGCGGTCAGCGCCGCACTCCGGGCCCGGGATGCCGCCCGACCGACCGAGGCGGACCTGGCCGAGGCAGAGCGCCGGGTCACCGTGGTACGCCGTAACTGGGTGCCCCGGGACGAGTCGCCCCGGCCCGGCCGCTGAACCGACCGGGGCGGGCGATGGCCGGGGGTCGGCAGGCGGCTGAGCGGGAGTCGGCACGCCGCTGAGCGGGCGGCCTGCAACTGAGCGGGAGTCGGCACGCCGCTGAGCGGGCGGCCGGCGGCGGCCGGGTGACCGCCGCCGGACGTCAGGGAAGGTCGGGCAGCTCGCGGGCCTTCTCGTAGGCCGCGACCTGGGCGATGCGCCGGGCGTGGCGCTCGTTGCCGGAGAACGGGGTGCTCAGGAACGCCTCGACGATCCTGGTCGCCTCGTCCAGGGTGTGCTGCCGGGCGCCGACGGCCACCACGTTGGCGTCGTTGTGCTCCCGGGCCAGCTGGGCAGTCTCCAGGTTCCAGGCCAGCGCCGCCCGTACCCCGGCGACCTTGTTGGCGGCGATCTGCTCGCCGTTGCCGGAACCACCGATGACCACGCCCAGGCTGCCCGGCGACGCCACCACCCGGTCACCGGTGTGCAGGCAGAACGCCGGGTAGTCGTCGTCCGGGTCGTAGGCGTGCGGCCCGACGTCGACCACCTCGTAGCCCTGCTTGGCCAGATGGCTGGCCAGGTGCATCTTCAACTCGTAACCGGCGTGATCGGAGCCCAGGTAGACGCGCATACCGCGCAGTGTGACAGGCCGCTGTCCGCGACGCCGCAGGGGCGGCGCCGCGGACGCGATTCGTCACATCACCCCGACCCGCCTGCCCGGGCTACGGCCCGACGGGCAGGACCGGATGCGACGCCACCCGCCTCAGGGGCAGGACGCCACCGTCAGGGGGCAGGACGCCACCGGGTCAGCGGGCAGGACCGGCGCCCAGCTCGGCAAGGACCAGCCCGCCGCGTGCCTTCGGGGTGAACCAGGTGCTCTTGCGCGGCATCTTCTCCCTGGCGAGGTTCACCGCGACGAAGTCGTCGACGGTCACCGGGGCGATCAGCACCGCCAGCTCGGCACGACCCGCGTCGACCTCACCGGTCAGCCAGGAGGCCGGATAGTCGCCACCGACGTAGGTGATCCGCTTGTCGCCCGGGTCCAGCCCGAGCGCGTCACGCAGCAGGAACCGCTCGACCAGTGCGTGGTCGAGGTTCTCCACCACGCCACCCGGGCCGGCCGGCAGGCGTACCGCGTACCCCCGGCCGGCGAGGTAGATGTGGACCGCCCCGCCCGAGGCCGGCACGTCGACCGGACCGTCCAGCGGCTCCACCTGGGCACCTGCGCCGCGCAACCGGTCGAGCAGTTCGTCGGCGCCGACGGTCAGCTCACTGACCAGACGGTTGTAGGGCTGGATCGCCACCGAGGCGGGGGTGGTGATCACGGCCAGGAAGCGGGGCAGCCCACCGGTCTGGGCGGCCAGGCTCCGGTGGTTGCCGTCGGCCACCACCAGGTCACCGCCGCCGGCCAGGTCACGCAGTGCGTCCTGCTCCGGCCCGGGGCCCAGCAGCCAGATGGCGTGGGTACGCCCGGACTGGTCGGTGTCGGTCGCGGCCGGGGCGCCGGCCGCATCGGTGGCCGCCGCGAGCGCGCCGTGCAACTCGTCGCCCCGCCCGGTCTGGAGCAGGAGTACGGGCGAGAGCAGGTGACCGAGCGCCTCGGCGAGGGCGACTCGCTCGCGCACCTTGGCGATGAAGACGTCCTCGTTGCGGATCACCAGCCCCGGCTCGTCGGCGCTGGTGGAGATCTGGTCGGTGTCGACCAGCGCGAACATCCCGTATGCCGGCTCGTCGAGCGGGGAGCTGATCCGGTAGAGGACCACGACCTGCTCGGCCGGGGTGTAGCTGCCGTCGGCCTTGGCCTCGGCGAGACGGGCGACCGCGTCGGGAAGCGCGTCGAGGAAGGACCGACCGAGGCTGCCGGGCGCCCGGTGGGGCATCTCGATGGCCAGGGCACTGTGCGGGTTCGCCTCGATGATCGCGGTGATCTCCGCGTCGTCGGCGAACTCGTCGTAGTTCTGCGCGCCGGTGCCGCCAGTGGTGATCCAGGCCCGGGCGATCGGATGCACGACCGTCATGCCGCTGACGCTACCGCCGCCCGGTGGCACCGCGACGGACACCCCGGACGTGTCCACTGGTTGGTGTGACCCGCCCGGATCGCCGGTCAGGCCCGGTCGCCGGTCAGGCCGGGTCGCCCGGCTGGCGGTGCCGTCCCGGGCTGGTCGGGGCCGGGACCGGGGGCGCCCCGACCGGGTGCGGCCGGGCGGCCGGTACCGGAGCCGAACGGGATCGGGCGGACACGGGTACCGAAGCCGGGCGGGATCGGGCCGGTACCGGTACGGCCGGACCGGAGAAACTGAGTCGCGACGTGGGCACCACCGGGGCGGTGCCGACCACGATCGGCGGGGCGAGCAGGTCGAACAGGTAGCCGGGCAGGTCCGGCTGAACCGTGGGCCAGGCACAGTCATCGACCGACCAGTACGCCGTACCGAGGTTTTCCGAGACCGCGTCCCGGCTCTGACGGGATGCGGACTCGTCGGCGGCGGTATGACTGTGCTTGCCCATCTGGGTGCCTCCTCCGGTTACCGGTGCGGCCGGTCGCCCACCGCAGAAACCGCGGTCCGGCACCCGGCCGCGACGACATCCAGTGCAACGATGCCGACCACTGCCCGGTCACGCCGTTCGGGGATCGGACACCGGCCCCGGTGCGCGTGGCCCCGGTGCAAGAAAGGGCCCCTTGTTAACACCAAGCTGTTAACAAGGGGCCCTTCCTCTACCGAATGCGTTAAGCGGGGGCCCTTCCTTACACCTCAGTCGAAGATGGGGCCGAGGGTGCGGGTGCGCTTGAGCTCGTAGAAGCCGGGCGTGCCGGCCACCAGCAGGACGCCGTCCCAGAGCCGGCCGGCGGCCTCGCCCCTGGGCGCCGGGGTGATCACCGGACCGAAGAAGGCCACCTTCTCCCCCGGCACGGGACCGGGGGCGTGGATCACCGGCGTACCGACATCCTGGCCGACCGGCCGCATGCCCGCCTCGTGGCTGGCCCGCAGGGCCTCGTCGTACCCGGTTGAGTCGGCCGCACTGGCGAGCGCCGGGTCCAGCCCGACGTCGGCGAGAGCGGCGGCGAACAACTCCGGGCTTAGCTCCTGCTTGCCCAGGTGGATCCGGGTACCGAGGGCGGTGTAGAGATCACGGACCGCCTGGGCACCGTGCTGCTGTCCCACCGCGATGCAGACCCGGACCGGTCCCCAACCGGTGCGCATCAGTTCCTGGTACTGCTCCGGTACGTCGCGCCCCTCGTTGAGCACGGAGAGGCTCATGACGTGGAACCGGATGTCGATCGGCCGTACCTGCTCCACCTCCAGCAGCCAGCGTGAGGTGATCCAGGCCCACGGGCAGATAGGGTCGAACCACATGTCGACAGTGACGCGTTCGGTCACAGGAAGTCCCTCCGGAAGGACCGGACGTCACAACGCCCGGCTGCTCTTTCCACTGATCTTCACCCCCGACCCCCGTCGTCGACATGTGAATGAGACGGTGACCTCGGCCGCCGACGGGCACCGGTCATGGAAGACTCGGTCGGGGGCGGACCGCCACGAGCGGTCCCCGCGCTGGCAACGCCGTTGAGTATGGCGAGAATCGGATGGAGATACAGAGTGCCGGGAGTACGCAACCTGACACAGGTCGAGGCGACGGAGCGGGCCCGCCTGCTCGACGTCGCCGGGTACGACATCGCCGTCGACCTGTCGGATGCCGGGCAGGCGGCCGGCAGCCGCACCTTCCGTTCGGTGACCGAGGTCCG
The DNA here is from genome assembly GCF_036906895.1 of Micromonospora sp. CPCC 206060. NCBI lineage: Bacteria > Bacillati > Actinomycetota > Actinomycetes > Micromonosporales > Micromonosporaceae > Micromonospora > Micromonospora sp. CPCC 206060. The sequence continues at coordinate 55,495 of NZ_JBAKHU010000011.1, read as the reverse complement.
GTTCAGCTGCACCGAGCCGGGTGCGACCACGTTCATCGAGGTGGCCGCCGAGTCGGTCCGGTCGGCGACGCTCAACGGCAGCCCGCTGGACGTCACCGGCTGGTCGGCCGAGAAGGGCCTGGCACTGACCGGGCTGGCTGCGGAGAACACCCTGGTGGTGGAGGCGCACTTCGCGTACTCCAGCACCGGTCAGGGGCTGCACCGGTCGGTCGACCCGGTGGACGGCGAGACCTATCTGTACAGCCAGTTCGAGACCGCCGACGCGCAGCGGGTCTACGCCTGCTTCGACCAGCCGGATCTGAAGAGCGTCTACACCTGGCACGCCACCGTCCCGGCGCACTGGCGGGTGGTGTCCAACATGCCGGTGGAGCGGGAGGAGGCGGCCGGGGAGGAGTCGAAGACCGTCCACTTCGCCACCTCGGCCCGGATGAGCACCTACATCACCGCGCTCTGCGCCGGCCCGTACCACGAGGTGCGTGACCACCACGACGGCATCGACCTGGGCTTCTTCTGCCGCCGGAGCATGGCCCAGTACCTCGACGCGGACGACCTGTCCACCGTCACCAAGCAGGGCTTCGACTTCTTCCACGAGCAGTTCGGGGTGCGCTACCCGCTGCCCAAGTACGACCAGCTCTGGGTGCCGGACTTCAACGCCGGGGCGATGGAGAACTTCGGCTGCGTCACGCACGCCGAGTCGCACTACATCTTCCGCTCCCAGGTCACCGACTACGAGTACGAGCAGCGGGCCAACACGATCCTGCACGAGCTCGCCCACATGTGGTTCGGTGACCTGGTCACCATGCGCTGGTGGAACGACCTCTGGCTGAACGAGTCGTTCGCGGAGTGGGCCAGCCACTGGTGCAACACCCACGCCACCCGGTTCACCGACGCGTGGACGACGTTCCTGGCGGTCCGGAAGAACTGGGGTTACCGGCAGGACCAGCTCTCCTCCACCCACCCGGTCTACTGCGAGATGCCGGACCTGGCGGCGGTCGAGGTCAACTTCGACGGCATCACGTACGCCAAGGGCGCCAGCGTGCTCAAGCAGCTCGTGGCGTACGTGGGCCTGGAGCCGTTCCTCGCCGGTCTGCGGGCCTACTTCGCCAAGCACATCTGGGGCAACGCCACCTTCGACGACCTGCTCTCCGAGTTGGAGACCGCATCCGGTCGGGAGCTGCGCAAGTTCGCCGCGCAGTGGCTGGAGACCGCACAGGTCAACACGCTGCGGCCGGAGGTGGCGATCACCGCCGACGGCACCTACGAGCGGGTCACTGTGCACCAGGAGGCACCCGCCGAGCACCCCACGCTGCGTACCCACCGGATCGGGGTGGGCCTCTACGACCTGGTCGACGGGGCGCTGGTCCGCCGGGAGCGGATCGAGGTCGACATCGCCGGGGACCGTACCGAGCTCACCGATCTGCGCGGGGTCCGGGTACCGGACGTGCTGCTGCTCAACGACGACGACCTGACGTACGCCAAGTTGCGTCTGGACGGGCGGTCGATGGCGTTCGTGGTGCAGCACGTCGGGGCGTTCGACTCGTCGCTGGCCCGAGCGCTCTGCTGGACGGCGGCCTGGGACATGGTCCGGGACGCGGAACTCTCCGCCCGGGACTACGTGGCGCTGGCGCTGGCCGGGCTGCCCGCCGAGACCGACATCAACCTGGTCACCCCGACGTTGCGCCAGGTGGCCAGCACGCTGTCCTTCTACGCCGACCCGACCTGGGCGCCGACCGGGTGGGCCGACCTGGCCAGCAGCGCGTGGCAGGCGCTGCACCGGATGGAGCCGGGCAGTGGCTTCCAGCTCGCCTGGGCGCGGGCGTTCGCCTCCGCGGCCCGGTCGGACACCCACCTGGCGGCGCTGCGTGGCTGGCTGGACGGGGTGGAGGTACCGGCCGGGCTGACCATCGACACCGAGCTGCGCTGGACGCTGTTGGCGGCGCTGGTCGCCAACAGGGTGGCCGGCACCGCGGAGATCGACGCGGAGCTGGCCCGGGACCGGACGGCCAGCGGCGAACGGGAGGCCGCGTTCACCCGGGCGCTGCTGCCGACCCCGGAGAACAAGGCTGCGGTGTGGGCGGAGTTGACCGGCCCGGACACGCTGCCGAACTGGCGGCACCGGGCGCTGCTCCAGGGCTTCTACCACCCGACGCAGGTGGAGCTGACCGAGTCGTACCGGGAGCGGTACTTCGCGGTGGTGGACAAGATCTGGGCCAGCCGGGACAGCGAGCCGGCGCAGGAGTTCGTCCAGTTCGCCTACCCGGCCTACCACGTGGACGCCGACACGGTGGCGGCCACCGACGCCTGGCTCGCCCAGCCGGACCGGCCGGGGCCGCTGCGCCGGCTGGTCGCCGAGGGCCGGGACAGCATCGTCCGGTCGATCAAGGCCCGTGAGCGGGACAGCCGCAGCGGCTGATCGGTACCCGGCCCGGGGCCGGCGCGGTCCGTAACCGCGCCGACCCCGGGCCGTTATCGTGTCCGGAGGTGAGGCCCCATGACCCGAACGGTCTTCGACTGGCGGCTGTCGGCTGACGAGTGGCGGGAGGACGACCTGCTCCGCCGGCCCGAGGACGGGCAGCGCTACGAGCTGGTCGACAGCAGCCTGCACGTGACACCCCCAGCCGGCTTCGGGCACCACGAGCTGGCCGACGAGATCCGGCTGGCGCTGCGCGCCGCCGCGCCGCCCGGCTGGCGGGTGATCCGGGAGATCGGACTCCGGGTTCCCGCCGGCAACCTGATCCCCGACCTGACCGTGCTCCGGCCAGATGCTCCGGCCGATGACCTGTGGGCCGATCCCGCCCAGGTGGCGCTGGTGGTGGAGGTGGAGTCACCGGGCAGCCGGCGGCATGACCGGTTCACCAAACCCGCCCTCTACGCCGAGGCCGGCATCGAGTCGTACTGGCGGATCGAACGGATCGACCTGGGGCCGGCGGCTCACCTCTACCAGCGCGCCAAGATCGGGCACTACGAGCTGGTCGGGTCGGTGGGGCCGGCCGACCGGTTCCGGGTCGAGCTGCCCTTCGCGGTGACGGTCACCCCGGCGGACTGGACGGCCTGACCCTTCTCCTCGATCAACTCGGTTTTCAGGAAATCGGGCTATCGGGCCGGGGCTGACACCCCGACTACCTGGAAAACGAGTGGATCATCGGGCGCTCGAAGACCGGGCGGAGACGGAGGCTGGGGCCGGCCGGGCAGAGCGGTGGTCGAAGGCCGATCGGGGCAGAGACAGGGCAGGTCGGCGGTGGTGAGGGTTTCGACCCGCGGTGGGGGGCCGGCATCATTCTGGTTTGATGGCCGGCCCTCGCGCGCTGGCACAGACGGTGCAGCTCGACAGGCGGCGAACCGGAGGTCTGCTGCGGCTGTCGACCAGCGGGCGATACGGACCCGCCCAGCACGGCCTGCCCGCCGCCGGCCGGCATCCGGGCGGGCCGGAGCGGGCGGGCCGGAACGGGCCGGGCGAAGCGGGGCGGGGTGGGTCAGATCGACTTGCCGGCGTGGCTGGCGAGCTGGTCCAGGCCGCTGATGATGCCGCCGGCCAGGTCACCGCCGCCGAAGGCGGCCACCATGGAGAGCGCGGCGAGCTTGGCGTACGTGTCCGGGATGCGCTTGCGCGCCTCCTTGCCGGTGATGATCTCCAACTGCCGCTGGTTGGGCGAGATGGCGATCAGCACCGAGCGGGACGGCTCGGCAAGCTGGGAGTGCAGCCGCTCGGCGTGCGCCCGGGTCGGCTCGTCCAGACCACCGACGAAGACCGAGAAGACCAGCCCGGTCCCCTGGTCGGCGATGCGGAGCGCCTCGTCGATACGGAGCAACTGACGGGTCGAGAACGGGCCGTCCAGCACCTCGGGCCGGGTACCCACCTCGACCGGCTTCTCACCAACGGTCACTTGCGCCTCCGGTTCCACCGGCCGGCACCGCGGTGCCCGCCTCCTCAAGCTTGCGGCTGGTCAGCGCGGGAGCCTGGGCACCGGCGGTGAGCGCCGCGCCGGCCGAGTCGGCCAGGTGCTCCGGGCGGCTCAGGAACCAGACCGGCGTGAAGTCGAAGGGCCGGCCCGGCCGGTAGCGCTTGGCACCACCACTGCCGCCGCGGTCCCCGGCGAACGCCAGCGCGGCGATCACCAGGACCACGACTGCCGGGATGCCGACGAAGACCACCAACGTCTCGGTAACAGACAATCCCAACGCCCCCAGGCGGTAAGAGAGACCAGAGCACCGGTCGGATGGACGAGCGAGGTCAGCCGGCCGCCCGACTCAGCTGCTGTTCACGTTACTGGAGGGCACGGCCCCCCAGATCGCGGGGTGGCGATCCCAGCCACCGGAAACCTGTTCCAGCTGGGCGGCGGCGGCCAGCAACCGGGCATCCTCCCCGTACCCGGCGGTGAGCAGGACACCGGCCGGCAGACCGTCCCCGGTGGTGCCGACCGGCAGGGAGACCGACGGTTGGCCGGTGAGGTTGAAGACCGCGCAGTACGGCGAGAAGCGCCGTTGCCGGTCGAAATCCTCCGCCGGGTCACCCGGCCCGGTGAACCAGCCGATCGGGGCCTGCGGGGTCGCCAGGGTCGGGCAGAGCAGCAGGTCGACCCCGGCGGTCCGGCGCGCCGCCCGGCGGACCAGCGCCTGCAACTCACCGAGGGCGGACATCAGCGCACCCGCGCTGACCTGCGCACCCTCCTCGCGCAGGTACCGGGTCAGCGGAAGCAGTTGGCTCTCCCGGTCGGCGGGCATCGGGGCGAGCGCCATGACGTACCAGACGGTCCGGAACAGCGGCCACGACTCGGGGCCGAACGGTGCGGGGACCTCGACCACCTCGTGGCCGGCGGCGGTGAGCAGGGCGGTGGCCCGCTCGACGGCGGCCAGGGAGTCCGGGTGCGGCGGCTCGTCGGCGAGCATGCCGGTGGTGAACCGGCCGATCCGCAGCGGCCCCGGTTCGGCGCGCCGGGCGGCGGCCAGGTAGCCCTCCTCGGGTGGCGGCGGGGGCAGGTAGGGCTCGCCCGGCACCGGGACGGACATCACATCGAGCAGGGCTGCGACATCGGTCACGGTCCGGCCGATCGGGCCGTTGGTGGGCAGGCCGAACGCGCCGAAGCCGAGCGGGCCGCCGGAGACCACTCCCCGGCTGGGCTTGTAGCCGACCAGACCGCAGATCGACGCGGGGATGCGCAGCGAGCCGCCACCGTCGGAGCCCTGGGCGACCGGGACCAGGCCGGCTGCGACGGCTGCTGCCGCACCGCCACTGGAACCACCGGCGGTGTACGACAGCTCCCAGGGGTTACGGGCCGGCGGGGCGACCAGGGTCTCCGAGTAGAGCGAGCAGCCCAGTTCCGAGGTGGTGGTCTTACCGAGGCTGACCAGCCCGGCGGCGCGCAGGTGCCGGACCACGTCGGCGTCGATCGGTGAGGTGAAGTCGGCGAAGGCGGCCGAACCGAAGGTGGTGCGGACCCCGGCGGTGAGGGTCAGGTCCTTGATCGCGGTCGGTACGCCGTGCAGCGGTCCCCGTTCGGCCTTCGGCACCGCGTCGGCGTCCCGGGCCTGACCCCGGGCCCGTTTCCCGGTCACCGTGACGAACGCACCCACGGTGTCGCCGAGCGCGTCGATCCGGGTCAGGTAGTGCTCGACCAGCTCGCCGCTGCTCAGCTCACCCCGGTCGATGGCGGCGGCCTGTTCCAGTGCGGTCAGGTCGTGCGGCTCACTCATCCGCCAATGGTAAGGAAGGGCCCCCCGAGGAAACGCAACGCATTGCCGCCCAGCAGCCGCTGCCGCTGCTCCCCGGTGAGGAAGTCCGCGCGGTGCACCACCGCGCCGACCGGCCGTTCGCCGAGCGGGTACGGGTAGTCGCTGCCGACGATCACCCGGTCGTCGCCCATGGTGTCGACCAGCAGTCGCAGGGCGGCCGGGGCGAAGACCACCGAGTCGACGTAGAACCGGTCGAGGTAGCTGCCGGGTGGGGCCACCGAGGCGCCCCGGACCAGGTCACCCCGGCGGTGCCAGGCGTTGTCGGCCCGGCCCAGCCAGAACGGGAAGCTGCCACCGCCGTGCGCGAAGCAGATCCGCAACGACTCCGGCACCCGGTCGAAGACCCCCCCGAGGATCATCGCCAGTACCGACAGGTGGGTCTCGGCGGGCATCCCGGTCAGCCAGCGGGCCATCCAACGGTCCAGTCGCGGCCCGTCGGCCATGTCCCACGGGTGGACGAAGACCGGGGCGCCCACCTCGGCGCAGTGGGTGAGGAAGGTGACGATCCCCGCGTCGTCGAGGTCCCGGTCGCCGACGTGGTTGCCGATCTCCACCCCGGCGTGCCCGGCGGCCAGGCAGCGGTCCAGTTCGGCGCAGGCCGCGTCCGGGTCCTGCAACGGCACCTGGCAGAACGGCACCAGCCGGTCGGGGGCCGCCGAGGTGACCTCCAGGGTCAGGTCGTTGAAGATCCGGGCGACCCGGACGGCCTGGTCGGCCGGACGGTCGTAGGAGAAGAAGACCGGGGTGGGTGAAACCACCTGGAGGTCCACCCCGTCGGCCGACATGTCGGCCAGTCGGGTGTCGGCGTCCCAGCACTCGGCGCCGATCGGGCGGAACTCGGTCTCCCCCACCATGATCATCGCGGCCCGCTCGGAGTCGACCCGCAGCCAGGGCCAGCCGTCGCCACCGCACGCCGCGCCCAGGTCGGGCCACCCCTTCGGTACGACGTGCGTGTGCACGTCGACGACCGGAGAACTCATCAGCCCTTGCCCGGGTGCAGGTGGCCGCAGTTGCCGCAGGTGCGGGCGGCCTCGTCGGCGTAGAAGGCCTGGAAGACCGGGGGCAGATCGGCGGCGATGTCCCGCACCTGCAACTCCACCTCGTGCACCTGGTGCCCGCACTCCGGGCAGTACCACTGGAATGTCTCCAGCGTGCCCTCCTCGCGGACCCGCTCGACCACCATGCCGATCGAGCCCGGCTCGGGGCGCTGCGGGGAGTGCGGCGTGTTGCGCGGCAGCATCCACATCTGACCCTCGCGGACGTGCACGGTACGCGGCCCGTCCGGCAGCATCAGATTGATGTGCATGTTGCCCTTGATCTGGTAGAAGAACTCCTCGTACGGGTCGACGTGGAAGTCGGTGCGCTGGTTCGGGCCGCCGACCACCATCACGATGAAGTCGTCCTGCCCGGGGAAGAGTTCCTTGTTGCCGACCGGCGGCTTGAGCAGGTGCTGGTTGTCGGCGATCCAGCCGGGAAAGCTGAACGGCTCGGCGATCTCGCTCACGGTCTGCCCCCTTCGGGTAGTACGGCCACGGCCTGGATCTCGATCAGCAGGTGCGGGTGCGGAAGCTGGTGCACGGCGACGGTGGTACGGGTCGGACCGGTGGTGTCGAAGTACTCGGCGTAGACCTCGTTGTAGCCCCCGAAGTCGTTCATGTTCACCAGGTACGTGGTGATCTGCACAAGATCCGACAGGTCGGCGCCGACCGCGCGCAGCAGGTCCCGGATGTTCTCGATCACCGCCCGGGTCTGCACCCGGGCGTCCAGGTTGGTGGTGCCGAACTCGTCCACCTCGACCCCGGCGAAGCTGTTGTCCGGCCGCCGGGACGACGTACCGGACACGAAGACGAACCCGTTCGCCACCTTGACGTGCGGAAACGCCCCACGCGGCACGGCCTTGCCGGCAACCACCCGGGCGCCGCCGGGCGGCCCGTGACCGCCGCCCCCGCTCACGCCGCCGCCTTCAGGGTGGCCGTACCGAGCTTCTCCACCACGGCCCGGACGTGGTTGCCGGGTCTGAGCGGTACGGCGGCGGTGGCCGCCCCGGCCAGGAAGACCCATCCTCCGGCGGGCCGGACGCCGTACCGGCCGGCGAGGCGGAGCCCTTCGTCGAGGGCGCGGCGCGGGTCGCCGAGGATCGCTGCGGTCGACCCGACCTGGGCGATCCGCCCGTCGATCTCCAGCAGGACGCCGAGGTTGTCCAGCCCGTCCGGCACCGGCGACCAGGGGCCGATGGCGAACGCGGCGGCGGAGGTGTTGTCCGCGATCACGTCGGGCAGCGAGAACCGGAAGTTGGCGTACCGGGAGTCGATCAGCTCGATGGCCGGGGCCACCGCGCGGACCGCGTCGGTGAAGTCCCCGACCGGCTCACCGGGCTCCGGCAACCGGTCAAGCAGGAAGGCGACCTCCGGCTCCGCCCGGGGATGGATGAACGCGGCCGGGTCGACCGTGCCGCCGTCCGGCACCCGCATCCCGTCGGTCAGCCGGCCCCAGATCACCTCGTCCACCCCGACCTGGGCCATCTTGGCCCGGCTGGTCAGCCCCATCTTGAGCCCGACCAGGCGCTCACCCCGGGCCAGCCGGCGCCCGACCAGCGCGGCCTGCACGGCGTACCCGCCGTCGACGTCGAGGCCCACCTCGTCGGCGAGCTGCCCGATGGCGGTGGCGTCGACGGCTGCCGTGTCGAGGCGGGCGGCCAGCTCCGCGACGTCCACCGGCGACACCTGCTCGACTGTCATCAGCGTTCCTCCCCGTCCCGACGCGCCAGGTCGAGCGCCACGTCCACGATCATGTCCTCCTGACCACCGACCATCCGGCGTCGTCCCAGCTCGATCAGGATCGACCGGACGTCGACCCCGTACCGCTCGGAGGCCCGCTCGGCGTGCCGCAGGAAGCTGGAGTACACCCCGGCGTAGCCCAGCGACAAGGTCTCCCGGTCCACCCGGACCGGCCGGTCCTGCAACGGCCGGACCAGCTCCTCGGCCGCGTCCATCAGCGCGAACACGTCGCAGCCGTGCTTCCAGCCGTGCAGTTCGGCGACCGCGACGAAGACCTCCAGCGGGGCGTTCCCCGCCCCGGCGCCCTGCCCGGCCAGCGACGCGTCCACCCGGACCGTCCGGCCGTCCGGCGACCCGAGCGGCCCCACCCCGACGATCCGGCCGTGCTCCACCGCCACCACGCTGTTGGCCACCCCGAGGGACAGGTTGTGGTGGGCGTGGATGCCGATCTGCGTGGTCGGTTCCAGCACCTGCCGGTACGCGTCGACCCGCTCCGCCACGTCGGACATCAGCAGCCGGCCCCCGGAGTCGGTGACGTAGACGCAGTGCGCCCCGTACGACTCCATCAGCTTCGCCTGCCCGGCCAGCCCGGCCGGGTCGGACATGTGCGACATCATCAGGAACCCGGAGACGTCCATGCCGTTCTCCCGGGCCCAGGAGATGTGCTGCGCGGAGATGTCCGCCTCGGTGCAGTGGGTGGCGATCCGGACGCTGGTCACCCCGAGGTCCCGGGCCGCCCTCAGGTCGGCGATGGTGCCGATGCCGGGCAGCAGCAACGTGGTGAGCTTCGCGGTGGTCAGCACCTCGGCGGCGGCGGCGATCCACTCCGCGTCGCTGGCCGCGCCGTGGCCGTAGTTGACGCTGGAGCCGGCCAGCCCGTCGCCGTGGGCCACCTCGATGGCCGCCACCCCGGCGGCGTCCAGCGCGGCGGCGATCGAGCGCACCTGGTCGACGGTGTACCGGTGCCCGATGGCGTGCATCCCATCGCGCAGGGTCACGTCCTGGATGTACAGCTCGGTCATCGCAGCACCCCCTGCTGGCGGACGGCCACCAGCCGCTCGGCGGTACGCAGCGCCGCCGAGGTCATGATGTCCAGGTTGCCGGCGTACGCGGGCAGGTAGTGCCCGGCGCCGGAGACCTCCAGGAAGACCGAGACCTGCACCCCGGTGAAGTGCCGGCCGAGCGTCGGCACGTAGCTGTCCACCCGGTCGAACTGGATGTCCTGCTTGAGCCGGTACCCGGGGACGTACTCCTGGACGGTGGCGACCATGTCCCGCACCGAGGCGGCGATCGCGGCGGTGTCCGCCCCGCTGTCGGGGCAGAGACAGTAGACGGTGTCCCGCATCAGCAGCGGCGGGTCGGCCGGGTTCAGCACGATGATCGCCTTGCCGCGCTGCGCGCCGCCGACCACCTCGATCGCCCGGGCCGTGGTCTCGGTGAACTCGTCGATGTTGGCCCGGGTACCCGGGCCGGCCGACTTCGAGGCGATCGAGGCGACGATCTCCCCGTACGCCACCGGGGTGACCCGGCCGACCGCGGCCACGATCGGCACGGTGGCCTGCCCGCCGCAGGTGACCATGTTGACGTTGCGCTCACCGAGGTGCTGGTCGAGGTTGACCGGCGGGACCACGTACGGGCCGACCGCCGCCGGGGTCAGGTCGACCACGGTGCGGCCGTACGGGGCCAGTACCGCGTCGTTGTGCCGGTGCGCGCCGGCCGAGGTGGCGTCGAAGACCAGCTCGACGTCGGCGAACTCGGGCATCGCCACCAGCCCGTCCACGCCCTCTGCGGTGGTCGCCACACCGAAGCGTCGGGCCCGGGCCAGCCCGTCGGAGTCCGGGTCGATGCCGGCCATCGCCACCATGCGCAGCGAGTCCGACAGCCGGAGCACCTTGATCATCAGGTCGGTACCGATGTTGCCCGACCCGATCACCGCCACGCCGGTCGTCATGCGGAGGCTCCTTCGCTGAAGCAGGTCCGGACCGAGCCGAGCCCGGAGATCCGGGCCTCGTACGCGGCACCGGGGGTGACCGGCACCATCGGACCGAGCGCCCCGGAGAGCACCACCTCCCCGGCCCGCAGCGGGTCACCGGAGCGGGCCATGGTCTGCGCCAGCCAGGCCACCGCGTGCAGCGGGTTGCCCAGGCAGGCCGCCCCGGCGCCGACCGAGACCGGCTCCCCGGCGTGCTCCAGCACCATCCCGCACAGCCGCAGGTCCACGTCGGCGAGCCGGCGCGGGGCGGTACCGAGCACGAAGAGTGCGCTGGAGGCGTTGTCGGCCACGGTGTCCACGATCGAGATGTCCCAGTCGACCACCCGTGAGTCGACCACCTCGATGGCCGGCAGCAGATGGTCGACCGCCCGGATCACGTCGACCGTGGTCACCCGTTCCTCGGGCAGGTCGGCACCGAGCACGAAGGCGATCTCCGCCTCCACCCGGGGCTGGAGCAGCCGGGTCACGTCGATCTCGTCGCCGTCCGGTACGGCCATGCTGTCCAGCAGCACCCCGAAGTCGGGCTGGTGCACGCCGAGGTTCTCCTGCACCGCCCGGGAGGTCAGGCCGATCTTGGCGCCCACCCGGCGGTGCCCGGCGGCCCGCCACTGCCGTACCTGGTGCTGCTGCACCCGGTAGGCCGCGTCGACGTCGCCGGAGGGCAGCAGCCGGCCGCGTAGCGGCGGGCAGGGTTTGCCGGCTTCCCGGGCCTGGAGCAGCTCGCCGGCTGCCAGTTCGATATCGGTCATGTGAGATCCACGCAGACGTTGGTGAGTTCGGAGTAGAAGTCCAGCGAGTGCACGCCACCCTCCCGGCCGATACCGGAGGCCTTGACACCACCGAACGGGGTGCGCAGGTCGCGCAGGAACCAGGTGTTCACCCAGACGATGCCGGCGTCCAGCCGGGCGCCGGCCCGGTGCGCCCGGCCGACGTCCCGGGTCCAGACCGCCGCCGCCAGACCGTACTCGGTGCCGTTGGCCAGCGCGTACGCCTCCTCCTCGTCGTCGAACGGGGCGAGGTGGACCACCGGGCCGAAGATCTCCTCGGTGTTCGTCCGGGCGTCCGGGCCGAGCCCGACCAGCACCGTCGGCTGGACGTACGCGCCACCGTCCCGGAGGTCGCCGAAGAGCGGCACGCCACCCCCGGCCAGTACCTCGGCGCCCTCGTCCCGGGCCAGGTCGTAGTAGCCGAGCACCTTGCGCCGGTGCTGGTGTGAGATCAGCGGCATGTTCACCGTGGCCTCGTCGGCCGGCCAGCCGAACGGCAGTTCCGCAGCGCGCCGGGCCAGCCGGTCGGTGAACTCCTCGAAGACCGGCCGCTGCACGTAGATCCGTTCGGTGCAGAGGCAGACCTGACCGCCGTTGGTGAAGCTGGACCGGACCGAGCCGGCGACCGCCGCGTCCAGGTCGGCGTCGGCGAAGACCAGGCCGGCGTTCTTGCCGCCCAGTTCGAACGAGACCGCCTTCACCCCGTCGGCGGCGGCCCGCATGATGGTGCTGCCGGTGGCCGACTCGCCGGTGAAGGTGATCGCGTCGACATCGGAGTGCCGGGTGAGGAACTCCCCCGCCGAGTCGGGCCCGAAGCCGTGCACCAGGTTGAACACCCCGTCCGGTACGCCGGCGGCGGCCATCACCTCGGCCAGCAGGGTCGCCGAGGCCGGGGTCTCCTCGCTGGGCTTGACCACCACGGCGTTGCCGCAGGCCAGGGCCGGGGCGACCTTCCAGGTGAGCAGCAGCAGCGGCAGGTTCCAGGGGACCACGATGGCGACCACGCCCACCGGCTTGCGGACCGCGTAGTTGAGCGCCCGGCCGCCGGTCGGGGTGACCGTGGTGAACGACTCGGTCGGCGCGGTGGCGACGATCTCCGCGAAGGCCCGGAAGTTGGCCGCACCGCGCGGGATGTCCAGGGTCCGGGCCTGCGAGATGGCCTTGCCGGTGTCCGCCACCTCGGCGGTCACCAGGTCGTCGAAGCGCCGTTCCAGCTCGTCGGCGACCCGGCGGAGCACCTCGGCCCGCTCCCGGTCACCCATCCGCCCCCACGGGCCGCGCAGCGCGGCACGGGCGGCGTCGACCGCCGCGTCGACCGTGCCGGCGTCCGCCTCGGCCACCTCGAAGACGGTCTCGCCGGTGACCGGGCTGGCCTTGGCGAAGGTCTTCCCGGCCGGCAGGAACTCGCCGCCGACGAAGTTGCGCAGCAGCCCCGGCTCCCCGGACGCCCGCCCGGACATCAGGACCGGATCCCAGTTCATCGGCGCCTCCCGGAGCGTACGGCGGCGGTGAGGGCCCCCAGCAGCAGCGCCGCCGCGCCGGCCGCGACCGCGCCGAGGACCTGGTGCTGCCGGCGGACCCGGCGGCGCACCTCGGCGTACGGGGTGGTGGTGAACGACACCAGCTCGTACCGGGAAACGTACCGGCCGGGCAGCGCCCGTTCCAGGGCGTGCTCGACCCGCCGGCCGAGCTGGAACAGCGGCGAGGCGACCTTGTCCCGCATCTCCACGAAGTTGGCCAGCGCCATCTCGGCGATCGCCCCGGCGTTGTCCTGCCGCCGCTGCTGGAACAGCGGGAGCGCGGCGGCCCAGTCGTCGCCGCACTCGTCGAGGCAGCGGTCCAGCTCCACCACGTCCTCGAAGGCACAGTTCGCGCCCTGCCCGTAGAACGGCACGATGGCGTGCGCCGCGTCCCCGAGCAGCGCGACCCGGCCGGGTACCTGCCACGGCGTGCAGTACACCGTGCCAAGCTGCCCGACCGGGTTCTGCTGGTAGTCGTCGACCAGCTTCGGGGCCAGCGGCGGCACGTCCGGGTAGTGGGTGGCGAAGTGCGCCTCGATGGCGGCCGGGTCGGCCAGCGCGGCGAAGCTGCCCGGCCCCTCGTTGGGCCAGAAGAGCGTGCAGGTGAAGGAACGGTCCGGGTTGGGCAACGCGATCATCATCGAGGTGCCGCGCGGCCAGATGTGCAGCGCGTCCGGGTCGAGGGCGAACTCCCCGTCGACCGCCGGGATGGTGAGTTCCTTGTACCCGTAGTCGAGAAACTCGACGTGCTCGGTCAGCAGGCCGTACCCGAGGAGCTGCTGACGCACCGCGGAGCCGGCGCCATCGGTGCCGAGCACCACGGCGGCGGTGGCGGTGACCTCACCGGCCGGGGTCTCGAAGCGCATCGCCCCGGTGGCCGGGTCGAGGCCGACCAGCCGGTGGTCGAAGGCGGCCCGCACCCCGGGCAGCCGGGTGGCCGCGTCGAGCAACGCGTTGTTCAGCGCGCCCCGGCTGATCGAGTTGATCGCCCGGTCCCCGGAGACGCTGTACTGCTGGAAGTTCGTCTCCCCCTGCACCGGGTGGATCATCCGGCCGCGCATCGGCAGGGCGTCCGCCATCACCTGTTCGGCGAGGCCGATCCGGCGCAGCGCGTCCAGGCCCCGCTCCGACAGGGCCAGGTTGATCGAGCGGCCCCGTTCCACGGTGCCGGTACGCGGGTCGGGCCGCCGCTCGTAGAGCGCCACCCGGTAGCCACGGCGGGCCAGGAAGCAGGCGGTGAGGCAACCGGCCAGCCCGGCCCCCACCACCGCGATCTCGTCGGCCTCCAGGGTCATCGGTGCCTGCCCTTCGTTCGCGACTGCGGGGCTCGCAACCCCGGCTCACTCCTCGCGCTCACCGGTGCCTGCCCTTCGTTCGCGACTGCGGGGCTCGCAACCCCGGCTCACTCCTCGCGCTCACCGGTGCCTGCCCTTCGTTCGCGACTGCGGGGCTCGCAACCCCGGCTCACTCCTCGCGCTCACCGGTGCACCTCCACCAGCGCGGCGAGCGCGTCGGCGACCCGCCAGCAGTCGTGGTACGTCGAATAGAGCGGTACCGGGGCGAACCGGATGATGTCCGGCTCCCGGGCGTCGGCGATCACCCCGTACTCGTGCCGCAGGCGTTTGGTCAGCTCGCCGGCGCTGCCCCGGCCGATCCGGACCGAGAGCTGGCAACCGCGCCGGTCCGGGTCACGCGGGGTGACCACGGTCAGCGGACGCCCGGGGGTGACCTCGTCGAGCAGCCGCTCCAGGAACCCGGTGAGCCGGACGCTGCGCTCCCGCAGCGCGGTCATGCCGACCGCGTCGAACAGTTCCAGCGAGGTACGCACCGGCCCCATCGCGAAGATCGGCGGGTTGGAGACCTGCCAGGCGTCGGCGGTGGGCAGCGGCCGGCAGACCGGGGTCATCTCGAACCGGGTGGCCGGGTCGGTGCTCCACCAGCCCTCGAAGCGGGGCAGGCTGCGGTCGCCGAGGTGCCGGCTGTGGATGAAGACACCACCGAGCGCGCCCGGCCCGGAGTTGAGGTACTTGTAGGAGCACCAGGCGGCGAAGTCGACATCCCAGTCGTGCAACGCGAGCAGCACGTTACCGGCGGCGTGCGCCAGGTCCCAGCCGACCACCGCGCCGGCGGCCCGCCCGGCGGCGGTGATCGCCGGAATGTCCATCAGCTCACCGGTGAGGTAGTTGACCCCGCCGAGCAGCACCAGCGCCACCCGGTCGCCCTCCCGGGCCAGGTAGTCGAGCACGTCGGTGGTGCGCAGGTTCTCCTCGCCGGGGCGGGGACGCAGCCGGACCACCGTGTCGTCCGGGTCGAGGCCGTGGAACCGGGCCTGGCTGCGGACCGCGTAGCTGTCCGACGGGAAGGTGGTGTCCTCGATGACGATCCGGGTCCGGGCACCGGACGGACGGTAGAAGGAGACCATCAGCAGGTGCAGGTTGACCGTGAGTGAGTTCATCACCACGGTCTCCTCCGGCCGGGCGCCGACCAGTCGCGCGGCCGGGCCGGTGAGCAGTTCGTGGTACGGCAGCCAGGGCCGGTCCGCCTCCAGGTGCCCCTCGACGCCCAGCGCACGCCAGGCGTCCAGGTCGGCGAGGAGTTCGTCCCGGGTGGCCCGGGGTTGCAGGCCGAGGGAGTTGCCGGCCAGGTAGGCGGCCCCCGGATAGCGGCCACCATCGGCGGGCGGGATGTGGAACCGGTCCCGGTGCCCGGGGTCGGCGGCGTCCAGGCGGTGCGCCTCGGCTTCGGGGGTGTTCATGGCTGCGATGTTTCTCGCTCTCCGGTCACGTGCGGGTACGGGCGGGGGCGCGCGGCCGGTCACATGCTGGTACGGGCCGACCACAGCTCCGGGAAGACCACCCGGGCCATGCTGCGCTGCAACCAGGCCAGGCCGTTGGAGCCGCCGCTGCCGACCTTGGCGCCCATGGCCCGCTGCACCGCCTTGACGTGGTGGTACCGCCAGTCACCGAACTCCTCGGCGATCAGGGTCAACGCCTCACCGAGCAGCCAGAGGTGGTTCTCCGGCCGGGGGTCGGCGTAGACCTGCACCCAGGCCGCCTCCACCTCGGCGTACGGGGTGTGCTCGGTGGTCAGGTCGGCGCGCGGCAGCTCGGCCGGGAGCGGGTGCCCCTGCCGGCCGAGCAGGGCGAGCACGTCGTCCCAGAGGCTCGGCGCGTTCAGGTCGGCGACCAGTTCGGCGTACACGTCGGCCTGCCGGCGGAACGGCCGGATCAGGGCCTCGTTGCGCAGGCCGAGCAGGATCTCCAGGTGCCGGTACATCGCCGACTGGAGGCCGGACGCCTCGCCGAGCAGGTTGCGGAACCGGTTGAAGTCGGCCGGGGTCATCCAGCGCAGACTCCGCCAGGCGCCGTTGAGCCCCTCGAGGTGCATGCCGGCCCGGCGCAGCGGGGCGAGGGCCTCGGTGACCCGGTCGGCGCGCAGGAGCGGTTGCGCCCCGCGCAGCTCGAAGCAGGTGAGCTTGAAGTACAGCTCCATGATCTGGCTGACCATCAGGAACGACATCTCGCCCGGGTCGTCGCCGAGCGGCTGCTGCAACCGGTGCAGGGTGCTCGCCCGGACGTACGCGTCGTAGGGCACCTGGCCGTCGAACTCCAGGGTCGGTTCACCGGCGTTCGCCGCCGCCCGGGTGGCGCGTTCCTGTGCCGTCACCGGGCGCACCACCGCGGTACCAGCGGGTGCGTGCAGGTCGGTGCTTTTCACCTGTCGTCTCCCTTCTCGTGCCGGGTAGCGTCATGGTGCCGTAGGTGAATCATTGAACGGAATGCCGAAACAACGGCGAAGTCGCCTTGTGACCTCACGGGCCGATGGCGGTTCGGGCCGGAGACTTGGGGAAGGAAAAGTTGAGCGTGGACGAGATGGACTGGGCGCTGCTGCGGGAGCTGCAGGCCGATGCACGGCTCTCCTTCAGCGAGCTCTCCCGCCGGGTGCACCTGTCCCCACCTGCGGTGGCGGAGCGGGTACGCCGGCTGGAGGAGTCCGGCGTGATCACCGGTTACCACGCCCACATCGACCTGGCCCGGGCCGGCCGGTCCGTGGTCGCGCTGATCCGGATGTCCTGCTACGGGCCGCGCTGCATCCTGCGGGACCCGGAGGTACCGGACTGGCCAGAGATCCTGGAGATCCACCGGATCACCGGTGACGCGTGCAGCATGCTCAAGGTGGCCGCCGGCTCGATCGACGCCTTCGAGCGGGTGATCGACCGGCTCGCGCCGTACGGCCAGCCGTCCAGCACGATGGTGCTGTCCACCCCGCTGGACTGGCACCCGGTCACCCCGCTGCCGGTCGAGCCGGACTCCCCCGAGCCCCGCCGCCGCTGACCCCTGTTTGGTCCCCGGTCAGCGGGAAAGCAGGGCGGACGGCGAGACAGGACCGCCTCGACGGTGCCGGGAGGGAGGGGGCATGCGGGCTCTGGCAGCAGGTGACCGCAGCATCCGGACGGTGATGGCCATCCTGGCCGTACTCACCGCAGTCGTCGTAACCGTGCTGACCGGGGCAACCGGGGCACGGGCCGGACAGAACACCTTCATCGAGGTCACCCCGAGCACGGCCCAGGCCGGTACCCGGGTGAACCTGCGGGCCAGTTGCGACGACCGGAACACCGAGCAGGCCGACGTCCACTCGGAGGCGTTCGACCGGGTGATGCTGCGGCCGGACAACGGGTTCCTGACCGGGGCGGTGACCATCCCGGGCGACAAGCAGGCCGGCGACTACCCGGTGGAGCTGCGCTGTGACAACGGGAACAGGGCCAGTGCCACGCTGACCGTGCTCAACATGACCCAGCCCAGCAAGGGCCCGGCCACCGGTGGTGGCGGTACGGCCGGCCGGGGCAGCGGTTCGCTGGTCCTCGTCGGCGGCCTCACCGCCGCCGCGGTCGCCGCCGGATTCGGCGTACTGGGCTTCCGTCGACGTCGGGCCGGGACCGGCGCCTGACCCGCCACCGCGATGACCCGCTCCTCGACCCGGGGTGACGCCCGGTCCGCGGGTACCGCCCGGCGGGCGGTGCGACGGGCCGGGGCGTCCCTCGCCCGGCTGGCCGGGCAGGTCGGTACCGCCGGAGTGACCAGCGCCGAGCCGGGTGCCCGCCCGGCGACGGGCGGCTGGGGCCGGTCCACCCGGCGGATGATGGTCGGCGGCTCCGGCCCCGGGCTGCCGGTCATCCTGGTCATGGCGCTGATGGTGGCGATCCTGGGCATGTTCGGCTTCGAACGGGCCACCGGCATCCCGGTGCTGCCCAGCGCGCTGACCGCCGGGTTCCGCCTGCCGCCGAAGAAGTTCCCGGTCCTGGATCCGAGCCCGCCGGTCTCGATCAGTATCCGCAAGATCCGCCTGGACGCCCCGGTGCACGGGGTGGGGATCGCGGCGGACGGCAGCATCGGGGTGCCGGACGCCAGCCGGGTCCACGAGGCGGCCTGGTACGACCAGAGCCCCACGCCGGGTCAGTACGGCCCGTCGGTGATCGTTGGTCACGTCGACGACCAAAGCGGCCCGGCGGTCTTCCACGACCTGCGGAACCTGCGCGCGGGTGACCGGATCGAGGTGACCCGGACGGACCGGTCGGTGGCGATCTTCGAGGTCGACCGGGTGGGTCAGTACGACAAGGGACAGTTGCCGGGACAGGAGGTGTTCGGCGACTTCAGCCGCCCGAACCTGCGCCTGATCACCTGTGGTGGGCGCTGGGTCGGCGGGGACACCGGGTACGCCGACAACGTGGTGGTCTTCGCGTCCCTGGTCCGCGCCCGGCATCCCTGACCGACCGGCCCGCATCCCCCCGCCCGGTCAACGGTACGGGAGACGGGCAGACGGCCCCTGCCGCCGGGGGCGGCACCGCGCCCGCTCCGGACACCCACCGGGCGGCCCCGGTCAGGCCGCCTCGGCCTCCCGGAGGTCCCGGCTCTCCCGCAGCTCCCGTGGGTCCGGGCCCTCACGCAGCTCCAGCACCTCGCGCAGGTCGAGCCAGTCGGCCCATCTCGGGTCCGGCGTGCGGTGCCCCAGCACCCGCCACGCGGCCCCCCGGGGTGCCGCCGGCGGGGCGTGCAACCGCCAGCCCAGCTCCGCCGGTGTCTTGTCGCCCTTGGTGTGGTTGCACCGGGCGCACGCGGCCACCACGTTCTCCCAGGCGTGCCGGCCACCCCGGCTACGCGGGAAGACGTGGTCGATGGTCTCGGCCGGGCCCCGGCAGTAGGCGCACCGGCCGCCGTCCCGGGCGAAGATCGCCCGCCGGGACAGGCCCACGTGGGTGCGGTAGGGCACCCGGACGAACCGGGTCAGCCGGACGACCGACGGGACAGGCAGGGCATCCCGGGCGCTGTGCAGGACCCCTTCACCGTCGGCGACGCAGACTGCCTTGGCGGAGAGGACCAGGATCGCGGCCCGACGCACCGACACGACACACAGCGGCTCGTAGGTCGCGTTGAGGACCAACGCAGCGGAGCCCGTTGTGGGTCGTATGTCAGGCATCGCGCTCACCTTCCCGTGGTCTTGCCGCTGCTCCCGCCCCGTGCGCACCGTCGACCGCGGCCCGGGCGGCGCCCGACCGCGGTCGACGCCGACTCGGGATCACCGGCGTCCGTGCGCCAATCGTCCCCGATCGGTGCCCGGATTGCACGTACTAATCGGGGGTCCCTCCCCACACACCCCGACGGGTGTGCCATGATGACCGGTTTCGGTCACGTTGATCTTGCCAATCGGGAGGGACGTACCTCCGGTTGGCGGTCCCATCGGACCGTGCGGTACGAAATACCCGTGACCGTCGTCGACCTCGCCGTGACCGCCGCCCCGCCGCCCGAGGCAACGCCGGCCCCGGGCGCCACCTGCCTGGGCGACACCTGGTGCAAGTACGTCTTCGAGGTGACCGGCTCGTCATGGTTCGCCGAGGGCAGCTACTGGATCCTGCTCAAGCCGCTGCGGATCATCCTGATCCTGCTCCTGGCGGTGGTGCTCCGGTACGTGCTGCACCGGGCGATCAGCCGGATGGTCCGGGGCACCGCCGAGGGGGCGGTCCCGACCATTCTCAAGCCACTGCGCGAGCGGATCCCCACCGCCGCCGCCCCGGATCCGAACGCCTTCGTACCGGAGCGACGTCGGCAGCGCGCCGAGGCGATCGGTTCGGTGCTGCGCAGCCTGGTGACCGCCTTCGTCTTCGGCATCGCCCTGCTGATGGTGCTCAAGGAGTTCAGCTTCGACCTGGCCCCGCTGCTGGCCAGCGCGGGTATCGCCGGCCTGGCCCTCGGGTTCGGTGCGCAGAGCCTGGTCAAGGACCTGCTCGCCGGGCTGTTCATGCTCCTGGAGGACCAGTACGGCGTCGGCGACACGGTGGACCTCGGCGAGGCGACCGGGGTGGTCGAGGCGGTCGGCCTCCGGGTCACCACGATCCGGGACGCCCGGGGCGTGCTGTGGTACATCCGCAACGGCGAGATCATCCGGGTCGGCAACAAGAGCCAGGGCTGGGCGATGGTCGTGGTCGACCTGCCGATCGGTTTCGTCAGTACCGAGGAGGTGAGCGCCGTCCTGCGGACCGCGGCAGCATCGGTCGCCCTCGATCCCGAACTGTCCGAACACATCGTGGAGCCGCCGGAGGTGCTGGGCGTGGAGCAGATGACGGTGGACGGGGCGGTGATCCGGACGGTGGTCAAGACGTCGGCGGACGGGCAGTTCGCGGTCGGTCGGGAGCTGCGCCGCCGGCTCGCCGAGGCGCTGGAGAACACCGGGATCGCGGCCCGGATCGCCGCTTCCCGGATGATGTTCCCCCGCCCGGCCGCCCCGGCGGCCGGGCCCGGTGAGACCGGGCCGGGCGGCCCCACCTGAGCCTCCGGCGGACCGACCCGGTACGACATCCGGGGACAGCCACCGAACGGTCGGACCGGGCACCATACGGATCCGGCCTGAACTGCGATAATCCGATACCGACAGGGCTATCGACCCAGAGGGCGTGCACCGCGTGGCGGGGTAGGCATCGTCCGTTCGTTCAGTCGAAGATGCGACGATCTACCCATCCGCCCTAGCCACTCGTCAGACGATCAGGCAGAATCCCGGACAAGCTCCTCCCAGAGCGTGACCATGTCTTCGCTGATCCGTAGATCTGACGATGATCCCCGCCCGCACCATCACGAGTGGCGCCGCACCGGGGATGATGGAGGCCCCGGTGTCCGACGAGCGACACGCCCAGGAAGGCCCGGCAACCTTCCGTGAGGTGTTCGCCCAGACCGAGTTCCGGGCGGTCTACGCGGCGAACACCCTCTCCTGGACCGGCGACTACATCGCCCGGGCCGCGGTCACGGTCCTGATCTATCAGGAGACCGCCTCCGTGGCCCTCTCCGCTGCGGCCTTCGCGGTCAGCTACCTGCCGTGGATCGCCGGCGGGCCACTGCTCGCGACCGTCGCGGAGCGCTACCCGTACCGCCGGGTGATGGTGGCCTGTGACCTGATCCGGATGGCCCTGATCGCCCTGGTGGCGATCCCGGACATGCCGGTGGCCGCCATTCTCGCCCTGCTCTTCACCATCACGCTGGCCAACCCGCCGAGCCAGGCCGCCAAGTCGGCACTGATGCCGGTGATCCTCAGCGGCGACCGGCTGGTGGTGGGCCTGTCGGTGAACACCAGCACGGGTCAGGCCGCCCAGGTGGTGGGCTACCTGCTGGGCGCGGTGATCGCCGCACACGACCCGACGCTCGCCCTGCTGATCAACACGGCCACCTTCGGGCTCTCCGCGCTGATCGTCCGGCTCGGTGTGCAGAACCGGCCCTCGGCGATGCGCCGTGAGTACCGCAGCCACCTGCTGCGGGAGACCGGGGACGGCTTCCGGATCGTCTTCGGCACGCCGGTGCTACGCGCCACCGCCATCCTGGTCTTCGCCTCGATGCTCTTCGCGATCGTGCCGGAGGGCCTCGCCGCCGCCTGGGCGGGCGAGCGGAGCGACGGTGGCGTGGACCAGAGCATCGCCCAGGCGGTGATCATGGCGGCGAACCCGGTCGGCTTCATCCTCGGCGGGCTCGTGATGGCGCGGGCCGTGCGCCCGGACGTGCGCATCGCGTTGATCCGGCCGTTCGCGGTCCTCGCCCCGCTGGCCCTGACACCCGCCCTGCTCGACCCGCCGCCCATGGTGGTGGCCCTCCTCGCCGCGGTCTGCGGGTTCGCCGTCGCCGGCATGATGCCGGTGACCAACGGGCTCTTCGTCCGGGCCCTGCCGGACGGCTTCCGGGCCCGGGCCTTCGGCGTGATGGCCACCGGCGTGCAGGTCATCCAGGGTCTCGCCGTACTGGTGACCGGGCTGCTCGCCGAACGGTTCCCGATCCCGCTGGTGGTCGGCGGCTGGAGCATCGCGGGCGTGCTGCTCATGATGGTCACCGCGGCGCAGTGGCCGAGCCGGGAACGGTTCGACGAGGCGATCGCCGCCGCTGCGGCGACCCGGGGTGAGCCGGTCGGCAGCCGGACGCCGGCCCCGGAACCGACTGGTCCGGCGGGCCGGGGCACCCCGACGGCCGCCGAGGCCCCGGGGAACGGGGCACGACGGCCCCACACGGTGGGCTGAACCACGCGGCACCCGGCCTGGCAGGATGGAACGGTGGATCCCTCAGCTGAGCACGGCACGGCACGGCCGGAGATGACCTTCTACGAGGCGATCGGCGGCGAGCCGACCTTCCGTAAGCTGGTCGACGAGTTCTACGTTGGCGTCGCCACCGACCCGCTGCTGCGCCCGATGTATCCGGAGGCCGACCTGGGGCCGGCCGCCGACCGGCTGGCGCTGTTCCTGATGCAGTACTGGGGCGGCCCGGGCACCTACTCCGCCCAGCGGGGCCACCCCCGGCTCCGGATGCGGCACGCGACGTTCCGGGTGGATGCCGTCGCCCGCGACGCGTGGCTGCTGCACATGCGCCGGGCGGTCGACAGCCTCGCCCTACCACCGCAGTACGCGACGGCGCTCTGGGAGTATCTGGAACGCGCCGCCTACTTCATGGTCAACACGGTGGACGAGGAGCCGGGCGCGGGCCAGGGCACCGCCAACTGACCACGCCGTCGACCCTGCCTCCTGGGCCCAGCGCCGTCATGTCCGGCGCTGATGGTTGATCCGGGTACCGCACCGGACGCCCCGACGGCGACGCGGTCGGGGCGGCCCGTGGGCCGTGGTGGTGGCAGTAGACAGGCCGGCCGGACGGGCCCGGGGGACGGCGGTCCTGTGCTCCGGTCAGCCGGGTACGGCAGCGCTCAGAGGAGCGCGCCCTCGTCGTGCAGCCAGTCGACGAACGTCGTCGCGACGGCGGCACCACAGTCGAGCATCTCGACCAGCAGGGCGTCGTGCGCCCCGGCGCCCAGGGGCACCTGCAACTCGGCGTAGATGGGCAGTTGACCCCGCTCGGTGGGATCGCCGACGTACGCCTTGCAGAACCGCCTGGTGTGGTTCCACTCGTTGACCACCCGGTAGGCCCGGTCGGCCCAGTCCGGCGGCACGGTCGCGTGTGGACGGGCCCGGATCACCAGGATCTCGTCCTCCGGACCCTCCAGAGTGAACAGCACGGCGTGCCGCTCCCACATGGCCAGCAGGCTGCCGTCACCGTCGGCGAGGTAACGCACGTCGAGCAGGTCGAGTGCGTCGCCGACCCGGCGCAGGGTCACCGGCGCGACAGTCGCGGGCATCTCCTGCATGTCCTTCATGGCACACCGGTCCATCGGTGCGCAGTCGTCCTCGGGCTCCCGAGGCGCGGGCGCTCCGACCCGGACGGTGCCCTCCTCAGAGATTCTGCTTCGCGTATCCGGCTCGCTGCCACCGACGTGACCAGGGCGCCATGACCACCACGGCATCTCTCGCGCACCTCACTCCCCAGCGGATCCGGCCGCCTACAGTGCGTTGGATCCGAGGGACGACGGTACCCGGACAGTCCACTTGAAGCATCCCCCCAACGGCAGCACCGAGCCAGACGGGCCATGAGGGATCATCCGTTCGGTGGATCTCCAATCGGACGAACCGCCAACTGCTTCACATTGAGCCACCAGGCAGCTCCATAGGGTGCAGATAGCCCGGTCCAGCGACCGCTGCGGCACACCCGTACCGCGCCCGTTCCGTCCACCATCGACGGACCGAGGAAGCCCATCCGGGCGACCGCCTGCACCAGTCGCTGCGGGATCTCCACCCGTTCCGGGTCCGGCCCGTCGGCGGTCACCACGACCGCGACGTGGTCCAGCAGAGCGTCCCGCAGCATCCGCTGGCCCACCGCCCGGCCACCGACACCGTGCGCGGCGGCGGCGCGGAGCGTACCGGCCGCCGCAGCGGCCAGCCGGTGCACCTCGGGGACGGGGATGGTCTCCACCAACCGGATGGCGGACGGCGGTAGCGGCGACCGCCACTGCATGTCCCGCCGCTCCGGCAGCGTCCCGCCGGCCCGTTCCAGCTCGGCGAGCAGGCCGGCGGCGGAGACAGTGACGTCACCGGGCCCGGGGCCGGCCACCGTCCGGACGACCAGCGTCTCCCAGGGCAGGCGGGCCCAGAGCGCGGTCCGTCCGCCGGACGACCGGAGCCGGACCACCGCCGTCGGGTCGAGCCGGGTCAACCGGGCCAGGAAGGCACCGGCGTCGGCCACCCCGGTGATGCCGTGGCCGTCCGCGCCGGCCGGCACCGGGTCGCTCCCTGCGGACCCGGCCGGCGTGGACCGGGCCGACGCCGACTCGGCCCCCGGCCCGGCGCCGACCACGGTCACACCCCGGTCCCGGCGGTGTCCCGCGCGTACGGCAGCAGGAAGGCCCGCTCCGCCTCGGTCAACCGCCGGGGCCGCTGGCGTTCCAGGTCGAACGGGACCAGCACCGACCGGGCGGTACTGGCCAGCACGTCGCCGTCGTACAGCTCGTAGGCGACGGTGAAGTTCGAGACCCGGATCTCCTCGATCCACATCTCGATCCGGACCGTCGGCGCCGCCTCCGCGCTGGCCCGGCCGAGCGCGTAGTCGACCGGGCGCAGGTAGTCGATCTCGTGCCGGCGGATGACCACCCCGTCGGCGAACGAGCCGACCCCCCAGGCCCGGCCACCGGAGAACATCAGCGCGACCCGGGCCTCCTCGTAGAGGGTGAGGAAGCGGGCGTTGTTGATGTGCCCGTACGCGTCCAGGTCGGACCAGCGCAGCGTGCAGTGGTAGACAAACCGGTCAGACAACGGTCAGCACCGGTCAGTCACGGGTGAGCTTGCGGTAGGTCACCCGGTGCGGTCGGGCCGCCTCCGCGCCGAGCCGGTCGATCTTGTTCTTCTCGTACGCCTCGAAGTTGCCCTCGAACCAGAACCACTTCGCCGGGTCCTGGTCGTCGCCCTCCCAGGCCAGGATGTGCGTGGCGACCCGGTCCAGGAACATCCGGTCGTGCGAGATGACCACGGCGCAGCCGGGGAACTCCAGCAGGGCGTTCTCCAGGCTGGAGAGGGTCTCCACGTCCAGGTCGTTGGTCGGCTCGTCGAGCAGGATGACGTTGCCGCCGATCTTCAGGGTGAGCGCCAGGTTGAGCCGGTTCCGCTCGCCGCCGGAGAGCACCTTGGTCGGCTTCTGCTGGTCCGGCCCCTTGAACCCGAAGGCCGCGATGTAGGCCCGGGAGGGCATCTCGACCTTGCCGACCATCAGGTGGTCGAGCCCGTCGGAGACCACCTCCCAGACGGTCTTGTCGCCGGCCAGACCCTGCCGGTTCTGGTCGACGTACGACAGCGAGACGGTGTCGCCGACCTTCACCGCACCGCCCGTCGGCTGCTCCAGCCCGACGATGGTCTTGAACAGCGTGGTCTTGCCGACGCCGTTCGGGCCGATGATGCCGACGATGCCGTTGCGGGGCAGCGAGAAGCTCAGGTTGTCGATCAGGATCCGGTCGCCGAAGCCCTTGGTGAGGGCCTGCGCCTCGATCACCGTGCTGCCCAGGCGCGGGCCCGGCGGGATCTGGATCTCCTCGAAGTCGAGCTTGCGGGTCTTCTCCGCCTCGGTGGCCATCTCCTCGTACCGGTCGAGCCGGGCCTTGGACTTGGTCTGCCGGGCCTTGGCGTTGGAGCGGACCCACTCCAACTCGTCGGAGAGGCGCTTCTTCATCTTGGCGTCACGGCGGCCCTCGACCGAGAGTCGGGCGGCCTTCTTCTCCAGGTAGGTGGAGTAGTTGCCCTCGTACCCGATGGCCCGGCCCCGGTCCAGCTCCAGGATCCAGCCGGCGACGTTGTCCAGGAAGTACCGGTCGTGGGTGATCGCCAGGACGGTGCCCGCGTACTTGGCCAGGTGCTGCTCCAGCCACTGCACGCTCTCCGCGTCCAGGTGGTTGGTGGGCTCGTCGAGCAGCAGCAGGTCGGGGCCCTCCAGCAGCAGCTTGCACAGGGCCACCCGGCGACGCTCGCCACCGGAGAGCTGGGTGACGTCGGCGTCCGGCGGCGGGCAGCGCAGCGCGTCCATGGCCAGTTCGAGCTTGGAGTCGATGTCCCAGGCGTCGGCGTGGTCCAGCTCCTCCTGGAGCCGGCCCATCTCCTCCATCAGCTCGTCGGAGTAGTCGGTGGCCATCTGCTCGGCGATCGAGTTGAACCGCTCCAGCTTGGCCTTGGTCTCGGCCACCGCCTCCTCGATGTTGCCGAGCACGGTCTTGCTGTCGTTGAGCGGCGGCTCCTGGGCCAGCAGGCCGACGGTGTGGCCGGGCATCAGCCGGGCCTCGCCGTTGCTGGGCCGGTCCAGCCCTGCCATGATCTTGAGCAGGCTGGACTTACCGGCGCCGTTCGGACCGACCACACCGATCTTGGCGCCCGGCAGGAAGTTCAGCGTCACGTTGTCCAGCACGACCTTGTCGCCGTGCGCCTTGCGCGCCTTTTCCAGGACGTAGATGAACTGGGCCACGGTGCGGCCTACCTCCGTAAGTCTGCGTGGGTCGCCGGGACCTCCGGGGGCGGGGTCCGTCCCCGGTCGGCGGCGAGAGTCGTGCCACGAATGCCATCGTCAATCCTGACAGGTGGCGCCCGGTGCGCCCACATCACCCCGGGTGTGGCGACCAGCCGGCGGGACGGGCCGGACCAGGGGACGGGACAACCGGGACCAGCCGGCGGACGACCCGGACCAGCGGGCGGGACGGCGTCGACCCGTCGGCGACCGCGCTACCAGGGGGCGGATCGGGCAACGACCACCGGGCGGGACGCCCGGCGACCCACTGTCGGCAGGATCACGACGGGTTTTATCGTCCTGTCGGACAGGGCAGATAAGAGCGACCGGCAATAGGGTGGTGACGGCGAGGCGGGTTCTGGCCGAGGGTGGCAAGGCGGAGGAGGAGGCCATGCCGCGGTGTCGCATGGCGGACGACCACAACGCCGCCAGCCGACGCGCCAGGGCGCGCCGCAGCCCCGCCAGTCCCATTGCCGGACGCTCTGAACAGGGCACGGGGGCGCAGACACCGCAGCTACGCTCAGTACGCTCGTGCGGTGAACCCGTAATCACCGGAGGTGTGCGATCGTGACGGTCCGAAGCTCGTTTGTCGTCGTAGCGAATCGCCTGCCGGTGGATGAGGTGAACACCCCCGAGGGGCGGCAGTGGCGACGCAGCCCCGGCGGGCTGGTGACCGCCCTGCATCCGGTGCTCGCCGAGCACCGGGGGACCTGGGTGGGGTGGGCCGGCGGCACGGGCGCGGCGCCCGACCCGTTCGATCTGGAGGGCATCCGGCTGCATCCGGTGCCGTTGAGTGCCGACGAGTTGGAGCGCTACTACGAGGGACAGTCGAACGCCACGATCTGGCCGCTCTACCACGACGCGGTGGAGACACCGGTCTACAAGCGCCGCTGGCGCGAGGCGTACCGGCTGGTGAACGCCCGCTTCGCGGAGGCCGCGGCGGATGTCGCCGCCGAGGGGGCGACGGTCTGGGTGCAGGACTACCAGCTCCAACTCGTCCCGGCGATGCTCCGGGAGCTGCGGCCGGACCTGCGGATCGGTTTCTTCCTGCACATCCCGTTCCCGCCGATCGAGCTGTTCATGCAGATGCCGCTGCGCGCCGAGGTGCTGCGCGGCCTGCTCGGCGCCGACCTGGTCGGCTTCCAGCAGCGACTGGCCGCGCAGAACTTCGTCCGGTTGGCCCGGCACCTGCTCGGCCTGCGGTACGAGGGACAGATGATCCAGGTCGACGGGCGCAAGGTGAAGGCCGGCGCGTTCCCGATCTCGATCGACGTGCGGGAGATGGAGCGGATGGCCGCCGACCCGGCGGTGCAGGCCCGGGCCAAGCAGATCCGGGCGGAGCTGGGCGACCCGAAGACGATCATCCTGGGCGTGGACCGGCTCGACTACACCAAGGGCATCGAGTTGCGGCTCAAGGCGTTCCGCGAGTTGCTCTCTGACGGAAAGTTGGCGGTTCCCGAGGCGGTCATGGTGCAGGTGGCCACGCCGAGCCGGGAACGGGTCGAGCACTACCAGGCACTTCGGGTCAAGGTTGAGCGTGAAGTTGGCCGGATTAATGGGGAATTCGGCAAGGTCGGCGTGCCGGCCGTCCACTATCTCCATCAGTCGTACAGTCGCAGTGAGCTGGCGGCACTATACTGTGCCGCCGACGTGATGATGGTGACCCCGCTGCGAGATGGAATGAATTTGGTAGCCAAGGAGTATGTTGCATCGCGCGCTGACAGTGGCGGCGCGCTCGTGCTCAGTGAGTTTGCCGGTGCTGCAACGGAGCTGCGCCAAGCGTTTCTATGCAACCCGCACGACCCTGACGGGGTCAAGGACGCACTGTTGCGTGCCGTGCATGTGGAATACCCGGAGGCACGCCGTCGCATGCGGTTGATGCAACGTCACCTGCGGAGCCACGACGTCGGCCATTGGGCCAAGTCCTTCCTCACCGAACTGGGCGTGCCAGACAACGACACCGAGCCCGAACCGGAGGCTTCGTGAACACCCCGGCCACCGACATTCTGACCGCCGCCGGCACCCTCGACCCGGAACTGAAGGCCGCGCTCGGCCGGATCGCCCGGGTGCCGCAACTTCTGATCGCCTGCGACTACGACGGCACGCTCGCCCCGCTCGTCGAGGACCCGAGCAAGGCCGTGCCACTGCCCGAGTCGGTCGCCGCCGTACGCGCCCTGGCCGCCCTGCCGCAGACCACCGTCGCGGTCGTCTCCGGCCGCGCGCTGCGCGACCTGGCCGCGCTCTCCCGGCTGCCCAGCGAGGTGCACCTGGTCGGCAGCCACGGCTCCGAGTTCGACATCGGCTTCGTCGAGCGGCTCTCCCCCGAACTGGTCGCGGTCCGCACCCGGCTGCGCGACGCGCTGCGTCAGATCGCCGCCGACCACCCCGGGGTACGCCTGGAGCGCAAGCCGGCCAGCGTCGCGGTACACACCCGGGGGCTGCCCCCGGAGGTGGCCGCCTCCGCGGTGGCGGCGGTCCGGTCCGGGCCGGCCCGCTGGGAGGACGTCACCGTCACCCAGGGCAAGGAGGTCATCGAGCTGTCGGTGATCGCCACCCACAAGGGGACCGCGGTCGACCAGCTCCGTACCCAGCTCTCCGCGAGCGCGGTGCTCTTCATCGGCGACGACGTCACCGACGAGAACGCCTTCGGCAACCTGCACGGGCCGGACATGGGCATCAAGATCGGCCCTGGCGAGACCAAGGCGCACTACCGGGTCGCCGAGCCGATCGAGGCGGCCCGCGCCCTCGCTCTGCTGCTGGAGACCCGGCGGCACTGGCTCTTCGGCGAGCGGGCCGTCCCGATCGAGCGGCACTCGATGCTGGCCAACGGCCGGACGATCGCCCTGCTCACCCCCGAGGCCAAGGTCACCTGGCTCTGCCACCCCAAGCCGGACTCGGCGGCGATCTTCGCCGACCTGGTCGGCGGCAGCCCGGCCGGGCACTTCAGCGTGCTGCCGGAGCGCGGCGGCATCCCGCTCGGCCAGCGCTACCGGCCGGGCACCATGACGGTGGAGACCCGCTGGTCCGGGCTCACCGTCACCGACTGGCTCGACCGCCCGTCCAGCGACAACGTACCCACCGGGTCGAGCATCATCTCCGGCGACTCCACGCTCATCCGGGTACTCAGCGGCAGCGGCCGGGTCCGCCTGGAGTTCGCCCCCCGGCCCGAGTTCGGCCAGGTCGCCGTCCAGCTCCAGCCGCTCGGCGACGGGCTGCTGGTGCTCGGCTCCAACGAGCCGGTCGCGCTCTACTCCCCGGGCGTGGAGTGGCAGGTCACCAACGACGGCGGGTACGAGACCGCCAAGGCGGTCGTGGACCTCACCGCCGCCGGTGGCTCGATCACCTGTGAGCTGCGCTTCGGTACGCACAGCCTGGAACACCACCAGGTGACGGCGCACGAGCGGCAGGCCGTCGCCGAGCAGCCCTGGAAGGAGTGGGTGGCCAGTCTGCGGCTGCCCAACACCGAGCGGGACCTGGTCGCCCGGAGCGCCCTGACCCTGCGCGGGCTCTGCCACGAGGCCACCGGTTCGATCCTGGCCGCCGCCACCACCTCGCTTCCCGAGGAGTTGGGTGGGGTCCGCAACTGGGACTACCGGTACTGCTGGCTGCGGGACGCGGCGATGACCGCCCGGGTGCTGGTCGACCTCGGCTCGATTACCGAGGCCGAGGGGCTGCTGCGCTGGGTGGACGGCTGCATCGAACGCACCGGCGGGCACCCCGAGCGGCTGCACCCGCTCTACACCGTCGACGGGTACGAACTGGGTGCCGAGGCGGTCATCGACACCCTGCCCGGGTACGCCGGCTCCCGGCCGGTCCGGGTCGGCAACCTGGCCAACCACCAGCTCCAGCTCGACGTGTTCGGCCCGATCGCCGACCTGCTCGCCGCCGTGGCCGACCTGCGCGGCTCGGTACGCGAGACCGAGTGGCGGGTGCTGGAGTCGATGGTCGAGGCGGTCCGTCGCCGCTGGCACGAGCCGGACCACGGGCTCTGGGAGGCCCGCCTGCCTCCCCGGCACCACGTCTTCTCCAAGGTGATGTGCTGGATGACCGTGGACCGGGCGCTGCACGTGGTACGCCGGCACGGCAACGAGGACCGCCCGGAGTGGGTGGAACTGCGCGACCGGATCGGCGCCAACGTGCTGGAGCACGGCTGGCACGAGGGTGCCCGGGCGTACAGCGTGGCCTACGGGGACGAGGAGATGGACGCCTCGTCGCTGTGGATCGGGCTGTCCGGGCTGCTGCCCAACGACGACCCGCGCTTCCTCTCCACGGTCCTCAAGATCGAGGCGGATCTGCGCAGCGGTCCGGTCGTCTACCGGTACCACTGGGACGACGGCCTGCCCGGCCGCGAGGGTGGCTTCCACATCTGCACCGCGTGGCTGATCGAGGCGTACCTGCGCACCGGTCGGCGGGCCGACGCCGAGGAGCTGTTCCGCCAGATGATCGACACCGCCGGCCCGACCGGTCTGCTGCCCGAGCAGTACGACCCGCTGGCCGAGCGCGGGCTGGGCAACCACCCGCAGGCGTACAGCCACCTGGGTCTGATCCGCTGCGCGCTGCTTCTGGACGAAATGGTCAAGTAGCCGTACGACGACCGGAAACGGCCGGGTGACCCGATCGGGTCACCCGGCCGTTCCGTCTCCCCCCGGGCACAACCGCCGTTCCGTGTTTTCCCCCCGGGTCCAGCGGTGCGCGCTCAGTTCGGTGCGGTGACGCTGACCGGGGTGCTCTCGTGGTGCAGCCGGGACACCGCCGTGACCAGGTAGGTCACCTCGCCGACCGGCGGCGGGGCCGGGTCGGTGAACCGCTGGGTGCCGGTACCGGCCGCCCGGGGTACCGCGATCAGGTTCCGCCCGGCCTCGATGCCGCAGCCGGCGCCGTCGGCCCGGTAGACGGCGAAGTAGGTGGCGGCGGTGCCACCCGGGGCGGCCGTCCAGCTCAGCTCGACCCCGGTCGCGGTCCGCCGGGCGGTCAGCCCGGTCGGGGCGTACGGGGCGGTGCCGCCGAGCCGGGCGTTGACCGGGACCAGCGCCGGGTTCCGGTAGAAGTCGGTACGCAGCCGGTCGGCGAAGCCCAGCGGGTTGGCCAGCAGTTCCTTGATCGAGTAATGGATGTCCCCGGAGACCCGGTGGTCCCGGTTGAGCACCAGGTGCCCGGGCATCTCCTCCGGGTCGCCCCAGGTGGTGATCCGGTACGTGGCCTGGCCGACGTAGAGCTGCACGTCGGTGCCGGCAACCACATCCGACCACCAGGGCACCAGCACCTCGTACGGGGCGGCGGTGAAGCCGATGGTCCAGTAGAGCTGCGGGGCGAGGTAGTCCACCCAGCCCTGTTTCACCCAGCTTCGGCTGTCCGCGTAGATGGCGTCGTAGGACTGGAGTCCGGAGGTCGCCGAGCCGAGCGGGTCGGTCGAGGCGTTGCGCCAGATGCCGAACGGCGAGATACCGAACCGGACGTGCGGCTTGACCTGCCGGATCCGGGCGGCCACCTCCTGCACGAGGGTGTCGACGTTGGCCCGGCGCCAGTCGGCCAGCGAGCGTCCAGCGCCGTATGCGGCGTACTCGGCAGCGTCGTCGAAGACCTGTCCGCTGACCGGGTACGGGTAGAAGTAGTCGTCGAAGTGCACGCCGTCCAGGTCGTACCGGCCGACCGCGTCCATGATCGCGTTGACGGTGTGCTGCCGGGCCGCCGGTACCCCGGGGTTGTAGAACAGCTTGCCGTCGTACCGCTCGATCCAGGTCGGGTTGGTCCGGGCCGGATGCCCGGCGGACAGCTTCGTCACGTCCGGCTGGGTGCTCACCCGGTACGGGTTGAACCAGCCGTGCAGTTCCAGGTTACGGGCGTGCGCCTCGGCGACGGCGAAGGCGAGCGGGTCGTAACCCGGACTGCCGCCCTGGGTACCGGTCAGGTACTGCGACCACGGCTCGTACGGCGAGGGCCAGAAGGCGTCGGCGGCCGGGCGGATCTGGAGGAAGACCGCGTTGAGCCGTAGCGCCTTCGCCTGGTCCAGCAGGCTGCGCAGCTCGGCCTGTTGGGCGGCGACGGTCAGCCCGGTGCGGGACGGCCAGTTGATGTTGCTGACCGAGGCGATCCAGGTACCCCGGAGCTGCCGTTTGGGCAGGTCACCGACCGGGCATCCGGCGGCGGCGACCCCGGCCGTGTGCCCGCCGGCAGGCTGCGCCGCACTGCCGTCGCCCTGCGGACCAGCGCCCTGCGGACCAGCGGCCCGTGCGGCACTGCCGTCGCCCTGCGGACCAGCGGCTTGTGCGGCACTGCCGTCGCCCTGCGCACCAGCGGCTTGTGCGGCACTGCCGTCGCCCTGCAGAGCAGCGGCCCGTGCGGCACTGCCGGCAGCCGGGGACCGTGCCGCGCTACCGGCCGTCGGGGGTGTCAGCCCCAGGCCGACGAGCAGGACCAGCGCCGAACCCGCCAGGACCCGCCCGAGTCGCACCCCATCGCGCATCGCCGCACCTCCGCGTCCCCGCCGCCCGGCGACGGGCGTCCCACGCCGGTCGGCGACAGGTGTCACCACCGAGTGGCGACAAGCTTCGCGCAGCTTCATCGCTATGTAAAGATGTTTCGATATCTACCCGTGTCCCCGGCATCCGTGTCGGCTGGTTCAGCCAGCACCGCAACGTCGGGAGATGCTGCGGCCCGGCCGGTGGGCAGGCGACGACATCCCCCGAGGTTGCCGTCAGTCGACGAGGGCGTTCACCACGTCGCCGACCACCACCACGGCCGGTGGACGCAGACCGGCCGCCACGGTCTCCTCGGCCACCCGGCCGAGCGTGGCACGCAGGATCCGCTGGCTGCCGGTCGTACCCTCCTGCACGACGGCGGCGGGGGTGTCCGCCGGGCGGCCGTGCGCGATCAGCGTGCCCACGATGGCGGCCAGGTTCTTCAGGCCCATCAGCACCACCAGCGTGCCGCGCAGGCCGGCCAGGGCCGGCCAGTTGACCAGCGACGCCGGGTGGTCCGGGGCGACATGGCCGGAGACCACGGTGAACTCGTGCGCCACCCCCCGGTGGGTGACCGGGATACCGGCCACCGCCGGAGCCGCGATCGAACTGGTCACCCCGGGCACCACGGTCACCGGGATGCCGGCCTCCGCGCAGGCCAGCAGCTCCTCACCGCCCCGACCGAAGACGTACGGGTCACCGCCCTTGAGCCGGACCACGAAGGATCCGGCCCGGGCCCGGTCGACCAGGATCCGGTTGATCTCCTCCTGCGCCCGGGACGGGCCGTAGGGGATCTTGGAGGCGTCGACCAGCTCGACGTCGGGCCGCAGCTCGTCCAGGAGCAGCCCCGGCACGAGCCGGTCGGCGACCACCACGTCCGCCTCGGTGAGCAGCCGCCACCCCTTCACGGTGATCAGCTCGGGGTCGCCCGGGCCGGCACCGACCAACGCCACCCGCCCAGCCGGGGTGTTAAGCGGGGGCCCTTCCTCTACCGAATGCGTTAACAGGGGGCCCTTCCTTGCATCAAGGAGGGTGCGGATGGCGTCGCGGACGGCGACTGCGCGGCGGGGGTCGCCGCCGCCGAGCACGGCGACGGTGACCGGGCCGTGCCGGGTCACCGCCGGGGTCCAGGCGGTGGCCGCCCGTCGGTCGTCGGCCCGGACGCAGAAGATCCGGCGTTCCTGGGCGGCGGCGCTGACCGCCGCTGCGGCGAGCGGGTCGTTGACCGCCACCTGGACCAGCCACGCCCCGTCGAGGTCGTCCGGCTGGAACCGGCGCGGCACCCAGTGCAGCCGGCCGGCGTCGACGTGCGCCTGGAGGGCGGGGGTGAGTTCGGGGGAGACCAGCAGGACGTTCGCGCCCGCGTCGAGCAGGGCGGGTACCCGCCGACTGGCCACCGCTCCCCCGCCGACCACCAGGACCCGCCGGCCGGCGAGCCGCAGGCCGAGCGGGTAGAGGTTCACCGTGGGTGCCCCGGGCCGCTCCGGGGATTCCGGCTGTCCGGTCACTTCTCCGCCACCCCCGTTGAGTCGAAGGTCGCCACCTCGTGCCGCACCCGGACGGCGCCACTGACCACGGGGAGGGCGAGCAGGGCGCCGGTACCCTCGCCGAGCCGCAGGCCGAGGTCGATCAGCGCGTCCAGGCCGAGGTGGCGCAGCGCGAGGGAGCCGGCCGGTTTGGTCAACCGGGCGTGCCGCTCACGGGCCGCGACCAGCGCCGGGGTGTCCAGCGGTCCGATCGCCGCGATCGTGTTCTCGAGCAGCATCACGCCTCCATGGTCTCGGCCAGCACGCTGACGAAATTGTCCGTGGTGGCCGGGTCGCGTACCGCCACCCGGACCCAGTCCGGTCCGAGTCCTGGGAAGGTGTCGCCGCGCCGGACCGCCCAGCCGCGCTCCCGCAGGGCGATTCGCACCCGGTCCGCGCCGGGTGTCTCCAGCAGCACGAACGCGCTGGCCGGTGGGGCGCCGATGCGGACCCGGGGCAGGTCGGCCAGCCGGTCGACAAGGTGGGCACGGTCTGCGGCGAGCCGGGCGGCGATCCCGCGCTCGGCCGCGACCGCCGTCGGGGTCGCGCAGGCGGTGGCGGCGACGAGCGCCGGGGTGGAGACGGCCCAGAGCGGCTGTACGGCGGCCAGCCGGGCGAGCAGCCCGGCCGGACCGAGCAGGTAGCCGATCCGCAGCCCGGCGAGACCCCAGGTCTTGGTGAGGCTGCGGACCACCACGAGTCCGGGCAGGTCCCGCCGGTGGGCGAGGGTTTCCGGTTCGGCGACCCCGGCGGAGCTGATCGTGGTGTCGGCGAAGGCCTCGTCGACGACGAGTACCCGGCCGGGGCGGGCCAGCGCGGCGACGGTCTCCGCTGGGTGCAGGACCGAGGTGGGGTTGGTGGGGTTGCCGACGACGACCAGGTCGGCGTCGGCGGGTACCCGGTCCGGGTGCAGCCGGAAGCCGTCCGCCGGGTCGAGCAGCACCCGCTCCACCCGGTGTCCGGCGGCGTGCAGGGCGGCCTCCGGCTCGGTGAACTGCGGGTGCACCACGACCGGCCGGCGGGCCCCGTGCAGTGCCCGGGCGAGCAGCACGAACCCTTCGGCCGCCCCGGCGGTGAGCAGCACCTCGGCCGGTGGGCGGTGATGCCGGGCGGCGACTGCGGCGCGGGCCGGGCGGGGGTCGGGATAGTCGGCGAGCCGGGTCAGCGAGTCCCGCAGCGGCTCGGCGAGCCAGGGTGGCATCGGTTCGCGGCGGACGTTCACCGCGAGGTCGACCAGGCCGTCGCCGACCTCGGCGTCACCGTGGTGACCGAGATCGATCGTCGGTTGCGCGGGCGGCCGGTGCATGAGGGCGATCCTGCCGGGAACGGGACCGGCAGGACAGGCGCGGGGGGCGTTAGCCGCATCACCACCCGAGCAATCATGAGAAACACTCACGTACGGCCGGCGGGTTTCATAGCTTGAGGTCGTGAGACAACCCCTCGCCGCCACGGGTCGGCTCGTA
Source organism: Micromonospora sp. CPCC 206060 (assembly GCF_036906895.1). Classification (NCBI taxonomy): domain Bacteria; kingdom Bacillati; phylum Actinomycetota; class Actinomycetes; order Micromonosporales; family Micromonosporaceae; genus Micromonospora; species Micromonospora sp. CPCC 206060. The sequence goes on along the minus strand of NZ_JBAKHU010000011.1, from coordinate 19,378 downwards.
CCCCTGTTCCGTGCCGGGCTCATCGCCGGCATCGTCCTGGCCGCCGCCGCCTACCCCCTCGCCGCCGCCTTCGGCATCGGTGCGAAGACCACCGCCGACGCGGTCCGGGAGAAGGCGTCGATGCTGCGCGACGTCCGTCCCGCGCAGACCTCGTACGTCTACGCCAGTGACGGGCGCACCCCGCTGACCATGTTCTACGAGGAGTACCGGACCTACGTACCGCTGTCGGCCATCTCGCCGCACATGCAGCAGGCGATCGTTGCGGCCGAGGACACCCGCTTCTACACCCACCACGGGGTGGACGCCAAGGGTGTGGCCCGTGCCTTCGTGGTCAACTCCCAGTCCGGCGGGGTGTCCCAGGGCGCCTCGACGCTGACCATGCAGTACGTCCGGATGGCCCTGCGGGACAGCGCCACCACCCCGAAGGAGGTGCAGGAGGCCACCGCGCAGACCAGCATGCGCAAGATCCGCGAGATGCGGACGGCCATCGACCTGGAGAAGAAGCTCAGCAAGCCGGAGATCCTGGAGCGCTACCTGAACTCCGCGTACTTCGGCCACCGGGCGTACGGCATCTACGCCGCGTCGGAGATCTTCTTCTCCAAGAAGCCCAAGGACCTCACCCAGGTCGAGGCGGCCACCCTCGCCGGACTGGTCAAGTCCCCCTCCGAGTACGACCCGGCCAGTTCCGACCAGAAGGCCGCCACCGACCGGCGCAACTACGTACTCGACCGGATGCAGGTCATGGGGTACATCTCCCCCGACATGGTGCAGAAGCTGAAGCGCGAGCCGATCCGGCTGGACCTGACCGACCCGCCCCGGGACTGCACCGCCCTGCCGGAAAAGTACAACAGCTGGGGTTTCTTCTGCGACTACCTGAAAAACTGGTGGAGCGCCCAACCGGCGTTCGGGGAGAACCCGCTGGAACGCATCGACGCGCTACGCCGGGGCGGTTACAAGATCGTGCTCAGCCTCGACCCGAAGGTGCAGGAGGCCGCCGAGAAGAACATCGGCGCCAAGGAGAGCACCGGCAGCCCGTTCGCGCACGGCCTGGTCGCCGTCGAGCCCGGAACCGGCCGGGTCAAGGCGATGGCGGTCAACCGGACCTACTCGCTGGACCTCAGCAACAACGGCGAGCACACCAACCCGAACGCGACCAGCAAGATGAAGAGCAACTACCCGAACACGGTCGCCCCGCTGCTCGGCGGCGGCACACTCCCCGGGTACCAGGCCGGGTCGACGTTCAAGATGTTCGTCATGCTGGCCGCCCTCGACCAGGGCATGCCGCTCTCCACCGCGTTCGACTCGCCGCACCGGTACCAGTCGGAGATCTACAACGGTTGGGCACCCTCCAACGCCAGCGGCGCGATGACCGGGCGGCAGACCATGTGGTCCGGCTTCGGCAAGTCGGTGAACACGTACTTCGTGTGGCTGGAGGAGCAGGTCGGCGCCGAGAAGGCGGTCCGGCTGGCCGAACGGCTCGGGCTGCGCTGGCGTACCGACGTGGACCGGGACATGGCCTCGGCGGAGAAGGCGAACACCTGGGGCGCCTTCACCCTGGGTGTCTCCGACGCCACCCCGTTGGAGATGGCGAACGCGTATGCGGCGATCGCGGCGGACGGCCGGTTCTGCGAGGCCCTGCCGGTCCTGGAGGTCAGCCAACCGGACGGCACACCGGCCCGGTACATCACCGCCTCCGGGATGGTGCAGGAGGTCGCCAAGCCGCGCTGCCGGCAGGCGGTGACCGCGGACGCCGCCCGGGCGGCCACCGACGCGGCCCGCTGCCCGACCGGTGACACCCCGGCCAAGGGCTCGTGCGGCGGCTGGTCGACGGCGGACAGCGTCCGGGGCACGGTGGGCCGCCCGGTCGCCGGCAAGACCGGTACCACGGACAGCACCCGGTCCGCCTGGTTCGTCGGGTACACCCCGGAACTCGCGGCGGCCAGCTTCATCGCCGACCCGGACAACCCGTTCAACGCCGTCGGTGACGGCCAGTCCCAGAGACCGATCGCCGCGGTCGCGGGGACCCTGCACGACGCGCTGGAGGGGCAACCGGTACGCCAGTTCCCCGAACCGTCCGACGCGATCGTGGGCGGGTGAGCCCGGGCGTCCAGGGCCGTCCGGTCAGCGCAGGTCGGCGGCGACGAAGGACCAGACCTCCAGGTCGACCCGGCCGCCCCGGACCACCCCGGCGTTGCGGAGCAGTCCCTCGTAGCTGAACCCGGCCTTCTCCGCCACCCGCCGGGACGCCACGTTGCCGGGGGCCACCCGCAGCTCCACCCGGTGGAAGCCGTGCTCCAGGATCAGCGCGATGGCCAACGCGTCGACCGCCTCGGCGGCCAGCCCGAAGCCCCGGGCCTCCGCCGCGACCGCGTACGACACCTCGGTCACCTGGGCACCCCAGTCGGTACGCCGGGTCCAGAGGCAGCCGACCAGCCGGTCGTCCTCCCGGCGGAGCACCGCGTAGTGGTCACCGTCGCCGCTGTCCCGCCGCTGCCAGGCCAGGTCGGTGCACCACGCGGACCCGTCGATCTGGCCGGATTCCTCCCGCACCGGCAGCCAGCGCTGGGTCTGCCGGTCGGCGAAGATCCCGTCCACCGCCTTCGCGTCCTCCGGGAGCAGCGGGCGCACCTCGGTACGGGGTGTGGAGACGGTCAGCATCGGGAACCGGCGTACCGCCACCTGACCGATCACGTTCCCACCTCGTTCCGTTCCGGCCGGGCCGCCGCGTCGACCACCCGGCGGGCGATCTCCGGCAGCCCGGCCCAGTGCAGGCTCAACTGGGAGGCGTGCACGCCCCGCCAGACGAACCCCTCCGGGGCTCCGCCGGGCCAGTTCCAGGCCGGCCCGGCGCCGGCCCGGGGAGTGAGCACGACGCGGTGGCACTTGTAACCGACCACCCGGGTCCCGGCCGGGGCCACCAGGCTGTCCGTGCCGGCCACCGCCGTCCGGTAGCCGACGACGACGCCGTCCCGGGTGGTCGCGGTGGTGTCGAGCACCCCGCACATCGGCCGGCCGTCGGCCTCCCGGGCCAGCCAGAGCAGCCCGGCGCCCTCGGCAAGCACCGGACGGCCGGCCCGGGCCAGCCCGGCGACCCCGGCACCGAGCCGCCGGTTGGCGGACAGTTCCCCGGCGTACGACTCGGGCAGCCCGCCGCCGACCACCAGGGCGGCGGTACCGGGCGGCAGCGACTCGTCGCGCAGCGGGTCGACGGTCACCACCTCGGCCCCGGCGGCGGTGAGCAGCTCGGCGGTCTCCGGATGGCTGTACGAGCCCTGCGGCCCACCGGCGAGGGCGACCACCGGTCGTGGTCCGGCGGTCGGCTCCGCCGACGGCGGCCCGGCCGGCGACCACGATTCGACCGGCGACCACGGTTCGACCGGCATCGGTGGCGCCGAGCCGGCCAACGCGGCCAACCGGTCCACGTCGACCCGGGCGGCGACCGCCGCGCCGAGCCGCTGCACGGCGCGGACCGCCTCGGCGTCGGCCCGCAGCGCCGGCACCACGCCACGCTCCCGGGCCGGCAGTACGGGCGGCAGGTCGCCCCGCCCCAGCGCGCCGAGGACCGGCACCGCGATGTCGTCCAGCGCCTCCCGCAGCAGCTCACCGTGCCGCTCCGAGGCGACCCGGTTGAGGATCACCCCACCGAGCCAGAGCAGTTCGTCGTACGCCCGGAAGCCGTGCACCAGCGCGGCGACCGACTGGCCCATGGTGGCCACGTCGACGACCAGCACCACCGGGCTGCGCAATGCGGTGGCCACGGCGGCGGTCGACTCGGTCTCCGGCCGGCCGGCGACGCTGTCGTAGAGCCCCATGGTCCCCTCGACCACGGCGATCCGGGCGCCGGCCGCCCCGTGCGCGAAGAGCGGCGCGATCCGGGCCGCACCGACCAGCCGGGGGTCGAGGTTGCGTCCCGCCCGGCCGGCGGCCAACCCCAGGTACGCGGCATCGACCTGGTCGGGGCCGACCTTGAAGGCGGCCGGGGCCAGCCCACGGGCGGCGAAGGCGGCGAGCAGGCCCACGGCCACGGCCGTCTTGCCGTGTCCGGAGGAGGGCGCGCTGAGCACCACGCGCGGCACGACGGTCATCGTCGACTCCTCGATCGGACGCAGATCATGGCACGGGCCAGCGGCGGTCACGGCGGGGCCGGATCCGCCCGCGTGACGATACCCAACCGATCTTCCCGCCGGACCCGACGAACCGCCCGGATCGGACGACGACCGCCGCGCCGTACCGCCGGTGCCGGCGGGTGGCCCCGGGCACCCGGGTAACCTCGTGGGCGTGTACCGGTTCCTGTCCACCCCACGCTGGCTGGGCATCCTCGCCCTGACGCTGGCCGCCTCGGCGGTGATGGTGCTGCTCGGCATGTGGCAGTTCAACCGGTACGAGGAACGCACCGCGATCAACGACCGGATCGACAACGCCGGGCGGGTCGCGCCCGCACCGCTGCGCGACCGGCTGCCCGCACCGACCGGCCCGGCGGGCACCGCCGGGCCCGCGCCGTCGGCCGACACCGCCTGGACCCGGGTCACCGCCACCGGCCGGTACGACAACGCGAACGTGATCCTGGTCCGGGGTCGTACCGTCGAGAGCCGGGTCGGCTTCGAGGTGCTCACCCCGCTGGTGCTCGCCGACGGGTCGGCGGTCCTGGTGGACCGGGGTTGGGTGCCGCCGGCGCCCGGCGGGGCCACCGCCCAGCCGCAGATCCCCGACGCGCCGACCGGCGAGGTGACGGTCGTCGGCCGGGTGCACCTGACCGAGAGCAATCCCGGGAGGGTGGACCGCCGCAACGGCCGGATCGAGACCCGGCGGGTCGGGGTGGAACGGCTCGCCCGCGAGCTGCCCTACCCGGTCCATGGTGCCTACCTGCTGCTGGAGGAGCAGGCCGCATCGGGCGAGCCTGCGGTCTTCGAGCCGATCCCGATCAAACACGAGAACAACTGGCTCAACGGCGGGTACGCGGCCCAGTGGTGGATCTTCGCGGTGATGGCGCTCTTCGCGTACGGCTGGTTGGCCCGTCGGGAGGCCCGGGGCGGGTCGGGCGGCGCCCCCGCGCCGCTGGACCGGGCCGCCGAGCCGGCCCCGACCGCCCCGGTCTGATCCGGCTGCGACCCCTGGCCGGTCAGCCGGTGGGTCGGCCGGCGTGGATGGCCCGGACGGTGTCGATGGTGTCGGCTTCTGCGGCGCTCTTGTCCGCGCGGTAGCGGACCACCCGGGCGAACCGGAGCGCGACCCCGCCCGGGTAGCGGGGACTGGTCTGCACCCCGTCGAAGGCGACCTCCACCACCTGCTCCGGCCGTACCCGGACCACCCACTCCCCCCGTTCGACCGCCAGCTCCAGGAACCGTTCGGTCTGCCAGCGCAGCAGCTCGTCGGTGAGCCCCTTGAACGTCTTGCCGAGCATCACGAACCCGCCGGTGGCCGGGTCCCGGGCGCCGAGGTGCAGGTTGGAGAGCCATCCGCGCCGCCGTCCGCTGCCCCACTCCACGGCCAACACCACCAGGTCGAGGGTGTGCCGGGGCTTGACCTTGACCCAGGCCGCGCCCCGCCGGCCCGCGTCGTACGGCGCATCGGGCGCCTTGACCACGACGCCCTCCTGGCCGGCGTCGACGGCGGCGGCGAACGCCTCGGCCGCCTGCTCGACCCGGTCCACCTCGACCCGACCGACCAGCAGCGGCGGATCGACGACGGCCGCGAGCGCCGCCCACCGGTCCCGGCCAGGTTGATCGAGCAGGTCGGTGCCGTCGAGGTGGAGCAGGTCGAAGAAGTACGGGGTGAGCACCGTCGCGCCGGTGGTGGCCGCCGCCGCGAGCACGGCCGGTGCGACCGGCGACGTGCCGGTGGTGCTGGGGGTGGTCCGCCGGGCGGCCCGGCTCGACGTCTGCTGGAACGGCAGTGGGCGGCCGGTCTCGTCGAGCCCGATCGCCTCACCGTCGAGCACCAGCTCGCGGGCCGGCAGGGCCCGCACGGCGGCCACCACCTCCGGTACCCGGGCGGTGATCTCGTCGAGGCTGCGGGTGAAGACGGCGATGTCCGAGCCGGACCGGTGCACCTGGATGCGGATCCCGTCGAGTTTGACGTCCACCACGGCGGGGGTACCGGTCGCGCCGAGCGCCTCGTCGACCGTGGGCGCGCTCTGCGCCAGCATCGGCGCCAACGGCCGCCCGACCCGAAGGGTGAACCCCTGGAGCGCGGCGGCACCGCCGGTCAACGCGGCGACCGCCACCGCACGCAGGTCACCGGCGACCAGCAGGGCCCGCCGGACCAGGGCCAGCGGCACGTCGGCCGCCCTGGCGACCGCGTCCGCCAGCAGACCCGCCTGGGCGCCCTGGCGCAGTTCACCACTGAACAACCCGACCAGCATGCGTTGCTCGTCAGCGGTGGCGGCGGCGAACAGCGCGTGGAGCAGCTCCCGACGCCGGGCCTGCGAGCCCGGCCCGCGCACCTCGGCCAACTCGGCGATGGCCGCGTCCACCGAGGCGACGGTCAGGGTCGGCACCGCTGCCGGCGGGGGCAACTCCCGCAGGCTGGCGTGGCCGACGCCGGTCTGCCGTTGCCGCAGCTCACCGGCGAGATAGCCGGAACCGGCCGGCAGCTCGCCGGGATCCAGGGCCCGCAGGGCGGCGGCCAGTAGCTCGACCTTCGCCCGCCGGCCGGAGGTCGCACCGACCGCGGCGGAGGTGGCTGCCAGATCGAGGAACCGCACGGGCCCATCCTGCCAGCCACCACCGACGACGGTGCCGGATCGACCGCTGCTGCCCACCTGCCCGTCCCAGCCGGGCGGGCGGGCAGCAGCGGTCGGGCACGCCCGCCGCTCAGGCGGAAACGGGCTCCTCGATCCGCAGCCCCCGGGCCCGCACCTCGTCGGCGATCCGGGAAAGCAGCGCATCGAGCGTGCAGAGGGCGGTGGAGAGCTCACCGAGCTGCTCCCGGAGCGTGTCCTCTGGCCACGCGGAGACGTGGACGTCCCCCAGGGCACTGATCGCGGCGTCGAGCCGCGCGATCGCTTCATTCGAACGCATGTTCGACAGGGTAGCCCAGTCGACCGTCCTGCGCCCCGTTTTCGCCCGTGTTTCTCCAGGCCAGTCCACTTGTCCGGGTCCGGCCCGACCCGTCTGGCCAGCAGCCGACCGGGCGGCGCGGGCCAGGACCGGACAGATCAGCCAGCAGCCGACCGGGGCGGCGCGGGCCAGGACCGGACGGATCAGCCGGCAGCCGACCGGGCGGCGCGGGCCACGTTCGCCAGCAACAGGGCCTCGGCCAGGCAGGTCCGGGCGAACTCGCCCAGGTGCAGGCTCTCGTTCGGCCCGTGCGCCCGCGCGTGCGGGTCCTCCACGCCGGTCACCAGGATCGCGGCCTGCGGGAACATCTCCTGGAAGGTGGCGATGAACGGAATCGAGCCACCGATGCCGACGTCGACCGGCGCGGTGCCGTCCCAGGCGGACCGGAACGCGGCACGCGCGGCGTCGAACATCGGCCCCGAGGCGTCGATGACGCACGGGTCGCCGTCGTGCTCGAAGGTCACCATCACCTGCGCGCCCCAGGGCACGTTCTTCTCCAGGTGCGCGGCGAGCGCCGCGTACGCCTGCTTCCGGTCGTCACCCGGGGCGAGCCGCAGGCTCAGCTTGGCCTTCGCCACCGGCACCAGGGCGTTCGGCGCCTCGCCGGTCGCCGGAGCGTCGATACCAAGTACCGCCAGCGCCGGCTTCGACCAGATCCGGTCGGTGAGCCGGCCGGAACCGATGAAGGAGACCCCGTCGACCATGCCCGCCTCGGCCCGTAGCCGGTCCTCCGGATAGTCGACGGTCGCGGCCTCCCGGGCGACCAGCCCGGCGACCGCCACGTTCCCGGCGTCGTCGTGCAGTGTGGCGAGCAGGCGGGCCAGCGTGGTCAGCGCATCCGGGACCGGCCCGCCGAACATCCCGCTGTGCACGGCCTGGCCGAGGGTACAAACCTCGACGAAGCAGTTGACGATGCCGCGCAGCGAGGTGGTCAGGGCCGGTACGCCGATGTCCCAGTTGGTCGAGTCGGCGATCACGATGACATCCGAGGCGATCTCGTCCCGGTGCTCGGCCAGCAGCCGCTCCAACGAGTCGGAGCCGTACTCCTCCTCGCCCTCGATGAACAGGACCACGCCGACCGGCAGCGCGTCACCGAACGCCCGCAGCGCCGCGACATGCGCCATGATACCGGCTTTGTCGTCGGCGGCGCCGCGTCCGTACAGCCGTCCGTTCCGCTCGACCGGCTCGAACGGCTCGCTCTCCCAGAGCGACCGGTCGCCCACCGGTTGGACGTCGTGGTGGGCGTAGAGCAGCACGGTCGGCGCGCCGGGCGGTGCCGGGCGCTTGCCGATCACCGCGGGCTGACCGCCCGAGCGGACGATCTGTACGTCGAGGTTGCAGCCGCGCAGCAGCTCGGCCACGGCCTCGGCGGAGCGCTCGACGTGGGAGTGGTCGAAGCCGTCGAAAGCGACGCCCGGGACACGGACGAGTCGTTCCAGGTCGGCCCGGACGCCAGGGAGTTCCCGCTCGACGGCGGCCCGCAGCTCGGCTTCGGTCATGGTCGGTATGGTCATGACCGAGATGGTATTCCGGCCTTACCTCGCCACCGGGGACCGGACCGGACGGGCGCCGCGTCGACGCAGCCCGCCGCGCCGGTCGGCGGTGCCGCCGATCCGGACATAGCACCGCCCGGGATCGTGCGGCAGCTCCGGGGCACCGTCGACGACAAGGTCCGCATGCCGCCGGGTGGCCTCGGTGGTGAAGTGGGCCCGCTCGTTCCGGCGCCAGCGGACCAACGCGGCGGCCACCTCCGCCCCGTCCCGGGCCAGCGCGCGGGCCACCCGCAGCCGGGTGGGCGCGGTGACGAAGACCGCGAGGGCCAGCTCCGCGCGGATCGCGGACCGGGCCACCCCCACCCCCTCCAGGATCACCACCGGGGACGGCGGCACCGGCACCAGGCGGGGGGTGAAACACCGCCGGACCCAGCTGTACCGGTGGTAGCCACCGGGCCGCCCGGCCCGCAGCGGAGCCAGCACCGTCTCCTCCAGCCGGGGCCAGAAGGTGAACTGGTCGGCCCAGCCGTCCAGCAGGTCGTCGGCGTGCACCACCGGGGGCGGTCCCGCCCCGGGCAGGGCGGCGAAGGCAGCGGCCAGCCGGGCCGCGAACACCGTCTTGCCCGCCCCGCTCGGCCCGTCGACGGCGACCAGTCGGGTACGCCCCAACCGCGCCGGTGCCCGCAGCACCCGGTCGGCGAGTCCGGCGTACGACTCGACCACCCGGGCCGACGATCCGCTCATGCCGGCGGGGCCGGTGCGCCGGGCGGTACGAACGGCAGGCCGGCGGGGCAGCCCTCGTCGATCAACCGCCACAGTGCGGCGGTGTCCAGGTGTTCCTCGACCAGGTCCCCGAGCAGGTCGAGGGCACGGTCCCGGACCGCCTGGAACGAGGTGTCCGGGGCGACCCGGAAGCCGGTACGCCCGGCCTGTCGGGCCGCCGTGGTGAGGAAACGCCGGCGGAACCCGTCGCACTCGAAAGCGCCGTGCCAGTGGGTGCCGGCGACGTTGCCGAGGATCGCCCCTTCGTCCCGGCCGTCGGCGTATCTGAGCACTGGTGACAGTCCCGGGTCGGTACGGGAGACGTACCCGTGGTGGATCTCGTAACCGGAGACCGGGACGTCCCCGTCAGCCGTGCCGGACGACCGCGTGACGGTCTTCCGCCCGGCGAAGGTGATCTCGACCGGCAGCAGGCCCAGCCCGGGTACGCTGCCCCGCCGGCTCTCCACCTCGTCGTGGATCACCCGGCCCAGCATCTGGAAGCCACCGCAGATGCCGAGCAGCGGCCGCCCGGCGGCGACGTGCGCGCGTACCGCGTCGGCGAGGCCGGTCTCCCGTAGCCAGGCCAGGTCGTCGACGGTGGACTTGCTGCCGGGCAGGACGACCAGGTCGGCGGCGGCAAGCTCGGCCGGCTCGACGGTCAGGCGCACCCGGACGCCCGGTTCGGTGGCCAGCGCCTCCACGTCGGTGGCGTTGGAGATGCGGGGCAGCCGGACGACGGCGACGTCCAGCCACTCGGCGCCGACCGGTGCTGCCGGCCGGCCGAGCACCCGGCCGTAGGCGAGGGAGTCCTCGGCGTCCAGCCAGAGATCGAGGTGCCAGGGCAGCACCCCGTACGTCGGTCGCCCGGTGACCGAGGCCAGCATGTCCAGCCCCGGGGCGAGCAGTCCCCGGTCCCCCCGGAACTTGTTGATCACAAAGCCGGCGACGAGGGCCTGATCGGCCGGCTCCAGCAGGGCGACGGTACCGAAGAGGGCGGCGAACACCCCGCCCCGGTCGATGTCCCCGACCACGATGGTGGGCAGGTTGGCGTACCGGGCCAGCCCGAGGTTGACGTAGTCGCTGCTGCGCAGGTTGATCTCCGCCGGGCTGCCCGCCCCCTCGCAGACGACCACGTCGTACGCCCCGCGCAACTCGTCGAGCGCGGCGAACGCGGTCTGCGCCAGCCGGGGTCGCAGGCTTCGGAAGTTGCCGGCGGTGACCGTGTCGACCGCCTCGCCGAGCAGCACCACCTGGCTGGACAGGTCGCTGCCCGGCTTGAGCAGGACCGGGTTGAACCGGAGGTCCGGGGCGACGCCGCAGGCGGCGGCCTGCATGGCCTGGGCCCGGCCGATCTCCCCGCCCCGCCCGTCCGGTCCGACGACCACCGCCGAGTTGTTGGACATGTTCTGCGCCTTGAACGGCGCCACCCTGACGCCCTGCCGGTGCAGCCAGCGGCAGATCCCGGCGGTGAGCACGCTCTTGCCGGCGTCGGAGGTGGTACCGGCGACCAGCAGTCCCCCGCTCACCGGCTGCCACTTCCTGGGGTGCCGGGCAACCGGTGCCCTGGCCCGCCCGGGACGGCTGCGGCCCGGCGGAGGGTGGGCACAATGGCCCGGACGAGCCCGGGGAGAGCCACGGCGAGTCCGACCGATCCGACCAGTGCCGCCAGCCCCACCGCACCCGACAGTCGGGTCGCCCGCCTGATGTGCCGGGCCTCGGGCCGGGGCCCGTCACCGAGGAACGGCCGCACCTCGGACCGCCCGAAGTAGACGTTGCGACCGCCGAGCCGGACACCGAGCGCGCCGGCCATGGCCGCCTCACACTGCCCGGCGTTCGGGCTCGGGTGGTCGTCCCGGTCCCGGAGCCAGACCCGCCAGGCCCGGCTGCGGTCCCCGTCCACGAGGGGAGCCAGCGCGATCGTGAGCAGCCCGGTCATCCGGGACGGCACCAGGTTGAGCACATCGTCCAGCCGGGCGGCCGGGGTGCCGAACCGGGCGTACCGTGACGACCGGTGACCGACCATGGCATCCAGGGTGTTCGCCGCCCGGTAGCCGAGCAGTCCGGGCAGCCCGGCCACCGCACCCCAGAACAGTGGCGCCACCACCGCGTCCGAGGTGTTCTCCGCCACCGACTCGACGGTGGCGCGGGCCAGCTCGGGCTCGTCCAGCGTCGACGGGTCCCGGCCGCAGAGGTGCCCGAGCCGGCGGCGGGCGGCCGGCAGGTCACCGCGCCGCAGGGCACGACGCATCAGGTCGGCTTCGCGGTTGAGGGTCCGGCCGCCGAGTACGGTCCAGGTGCCGGCGGCGACCAGGGCCGCGCGCGCCACCGGATGCCGCCGGGTGGCAGCAGCGGCGACCGTACCGATCAGCACGGGTACACCGACCGTCGTAGCGGTGAAGGCCGCCCCGGCCCGCCGGTCCGGCCGGTACAGCCGCTGTTCCAGCGCCCCGGCGAACCGCCCGAATCCGGCCACCGGATGTCCACGCCGTGGGTCCCCGAGCCACGCGTCCAGCGCGTACCCGGCCAGCAGCCCGGCAGCGTTCGCCACTCCGGCTGTGCTCATCCGCACCCCTACCACCCCCGCCCGGAGCCTAGTGGCCGTCACCGTCCGTCCCCGTCGGCCGGTGGCCGGTGCCCACCCGACGGCCACGTCATCCCGGCAGGCGTCCGGTGCCCACCCGACCGCCACCGTCATCCCGGCAGGCGCCCGGTACCCACCCGACCGCCACCGTCATCCCGGGCAGCGCCCGCATTCCCCGGCAGGTGCCCGCCGGAGCACCGGTTGGTTCCAGATCACCACCGGCTGGGTACGGAACAGGGACCGAGCCGAAAGGTCAGAAAATGGTGAATAGTTACATCGCTGCCAGTAGCCAGGATCAGCTCCCGATCGCCAGTGAGGTGGCGGCATGAGTGCGCACGCCAACCCGGCCACCGTCGCCGACTGCCTGCGCCTCGGTGCCGGCTTCTCGCAGAACGACCGGAACTGGATCGTCGAGCAGTTCGCTCCGCTAAACACCCGGCTGGCTGCCTTCCCGGCGAACGGCACGGACCTTGAGCTGACGGTGAAGGAGCGGGCCGCCCGGGGCCAGAAGGTGACCCTGGAGTGCCACATCCCCGGTCAACCCCGGATCGTCGCCACCTCCGCCGAGGAGGCGCTGCACGACGCGCTGAACGACGTCCGCAACGACCTGCGCCGGCAACTGAACGACGCCAAGACCCGCACCGAGCCGGGTAGCAACAAGCACCTGCGGAACACCGGGCCGGCAGGTCCGGCCGCTCCGCTCGATCCGGAGCAGCTCAGGAACTGACCACGGGGGTGGTGCCGTGTGATCTCCCGCACGGCACCACCCGTCCGTCTGTTGGCCGGTCAGGTCGACCTGTTGACCGGGGTCAGGCCGACGGACCCACCGTCAGACCGGCACCGGAACCCGGCCCCGCCCACGCCTGGCCCGGCCGGTGGGACGCGCCGACTGCTCCCCGTCCCCGGTCACCGGGCCGTCCGTCAACCCCTGACCCGTCAGCTCGGGGTCACCGGGCTCTTCCGGGCCGCGCAGACCGTCAGCCACCCCATCCGGATCGGTCGGCTCGGCCCGGTACCCGGCATCCGGCTCGTTCGCAGGGTCGGCCGGGTCGAGGAACTCGGCCAACTCGTCATCCGTCAGGACAGCACCCGGCGGCACCGGGGCGCCCGGCGATGCCACAGCACCCACCCGGTCCGGACCGGCACCCAGCGGGTACCCGAAGGTCGGCGCGGGACCGTACCCCGGGGCGTACCCGGTGGGGCCGCCCGTGGACGCGGGCCCGATCGGCGGGGTGAACCGCAGCTCCGGCGGCTCGAACCCGTCGTCGATCGGGCCGGCCTGCGGGACGACCGGCACTTGGTCGTCCGGAACCGGTTCGGTGGGCTCACCGTGCACCCGGCTGTCCGCGGCGGCGTCCTCCACCGTGCTCGTCGCCAGGGTCGGCCGGTTACGCAGGAAGCGCCCCCGCCCACGGGACAGGTCGTGACCGACCGCCACCGCCTCCAGCTCGTAGAGCGTCCGGTGGGTGCCGGCGTCGTCGATCCAGTCCCGGGTGTAGAGGCGGCCGACCACGACCACCGGGTCGCCGACCATGACCGAGGAGGACACCCCCTCGGCCAGCTTCCGCCAGCAGTTCACCCGTACCCGCAGACTGTTCCCGTCGACCCAGCGACCACTCTCCCGGTCCAGCCGGCGGGCCGTCGAGGCGACCTTGAAGTTGGCCACCAGGGTGTTGCTCTGGGTGGTACGCCGCCACTCCGGCGCGGTTAGGACATTACCGATGACCGTTACGTAGGTATCGAACACGATCCCTCCACAGGGCTGCTGGGTTGCACCGTCCGAGTCGACTCAGCGCAGAGCGTGGACCCTCGGCGGTACCCGGGGCGACCCACCGACGCGAAGCTGTGGACAACGGAACCGCCTGTGGAAAAGAACCTGATCACGTCACAATGTGCTACGCGCCGCCCCACCTACCGTCCGGTAGCTTTCCGGCGTACCGTCGGCGAACATGGAACCGGACGTGCTGGGAGCGCCGTACGAGCGGCAGACGATCGACCTGGGCACCGACGACGAGGGGCCGGTGGTGGCGACCCTGGTCCGGCGCCGCGCCGAACGCCCGACCGGACGGGCCGTGCTGCACGTGCACGGCTTCGTCGACTACTTCTTCCAGACCCATGTGGCGGACTTCCTCACCGCACGGGGCTGGGACTTCTACGCCCTCGACCTGCGCAAGTACGGCCGCAGTCTGCTGCCCCACCAGACCCCGAACTTCTGCCGCGACCTCGGCGACTACTTCCCCGAGCTGGACGCGGCAGCGGAGATCATCCGGGGCGGGGACGGCAACCGCACCCTGCTGGTCACCGGCCACTCGACCGGCGGTCTGATCACCTCGCTCTGGGCGCACGCCCGACGCGACGCTGGCATCATCGACGGCCTCTTCCTGAACAGCCCGTTCTTCGACTTCAACGCACCGTGGTTCGTCCGCCGGCCGCTCGCCGCCGCCGTCTCCCGGTTGGGCGGCCGGTCCCCCTACCGGATCGTGCCGCTCGGCCTCTCCCCGGTGTACGGCCAGAGCCTGCACGCCGAGCACCACGGCGAATGGAGCTACGACCTGGCCTGGAAGCCGCTCGGCGGGTTCCCGGTACGCGCCGGCTGGCTGGCCGCGATCCGTCGGGCCCAACAGCAGCTCCGTGCCGGTCTGGCCATCCCGGTACCGGTGCTGCTCGCCTGCTCCACCCGCAGCTTCCGCAGCACAAAATGGCACGACTCGGCGGCCCTGGCCGACGCGGTACTCGACGTGGAGCACATGGTCCGCTGGGCTCCCCGCCTCGGGCACCACGTCACGCTGGCCCGTTTCGACGGGGGCATGCACGACCTGACCCTCTCCGGTCCTGCCGTACGCGAGAAGGTGCTCAACGAGTTGGGCCGCTGGGCCGATGCGTTCCTGGCGCCGGACCGGGTGGAGGACCATCGGGTGGAGGACCATGCGGCGGATCCGGCCGGGACCGGGACCGGAACTGCCGCCCCTCCCCCGGCCAGGGTGCCCGGCGCTCGGGGTACGACTCCCGGTCCGCAGGGCCCGACGGAGCACCCTGCGGCGGTACCGGCCGGTTAGCGGGACCGGACGGCCCGGACTCGGCAGGCCTCGGGGCCGGTACGGGTGGCGGCCCGGACGGCGCCGGCCCGCCCGGGGTGAACGGCTGCCACACCCCGTCCCGCCAGATCAGCAGGTCCCGGCTGAGCAGGTGGGCACCACCGGCGAAGAACACCCGGTCGACCCCCCGACGCACCTTTTCCAGCCCAGGTACGGAGAGGCTGCTGGTCACGATCACGACGTCCCGGGCTGGTACCCCCACCACCAGTTGACCCGGCACCGAGTGCCGCAGGTCCGCCCAGAACTCGTCGACCAGCAGCACACTGCACTCCAGGCCGGCGAAGGAGAGCATCAGCGCCGGTGGTTGACCGTGCACGCGCAGCCCGTCCAGCGCCGCGTCGAGGTTGTCCAGGGCGGCCCGCCGCAACGCCCGCCGGTTCACCCGAAGCGCGTCGAGGTCGGCCCAGGTGACCAGCCGCTCGCCATAGGGCGGCCCGAAGGAGTACGCCACCCGGAGCGAGTCGGCGAAGTCGTCGAGCAGATGGTCGGGGCCGACCTGCTCGTCCTCCACGGACACCAGGAGCGGAAGAAAGCGGGTGCTCGTCACCTGCACCCATGAAAACCTAGTATGTGCTGGCCAGCCTGGCATCCCCCCGTGCGGCCCACACCGCCACGGGCGGCGGTACCCTGCTGACGCGTAACACCGCGCGCCCGTAGCTCAGCGGATAGAGCAGGGGACTTCTAATCCCAAGGCCGCAGGTTCGAATCCTGCCGGGCGCACAGGCACTTCTCCCGCTCGCGCGGCCCGCGTGGAGCCGTTCGTGGCGCCAACGAGCAACGGTGGCCACGCGGCGAGATCGAAACTTTCCCAGCGGGTCACCCGCGTGAGGACTCGATCCCCTCACCGGCAAGCGGCACTACCTCACCAAGACCATCCCGACCGGGCGGAACGCCCAGCGGGAAGCCAAGAAGGCACGTACCCGGCTACTGGCCCAGGTGGACGAGAAGCGCAGCCCGCGTACCCGGGCCACTCTGGATCAACTGCTCGACCGTTGGCTTGAGGTCACGGACATCGAGGCGACCACCCGGATGGGCTACACGAACAAGCTGAACAAGCACGTACGGCCGGTGCTCGGCAAGCTGCCGGTAGCACGCCTCGACGCTGAGACGTTGGAGTCGTTCTATGCCAGCCTGCGCCGCTGCCGCGACTGGTGCGGCGGCAAGGCGTACGTCAAGCACCGGGTCAACGGCGAGCACACCTGTACCGCAACGTGCCGGCCGCACGTCTGCAAGCCGCTCAGCGCCTCATCGGTGCGCCAGATCCACTGGATCCTCAGTGGCGCCCTCAGCCGCGCGGTCCGGTGGCGCTGGATCGCCGTCAACCCGGCAGGGCAGGCAGAACCGCCGGCCCCACCGCACCCCGACCCGCAACCGCCGAACCCGGTCGATGCGGCCCGCATCATCAACGAGGCGTGGCAGGACCCGGACTGGGGTTCCCTGGTCTGGCTCGCCATGACCACCGGCGCCCGGCGGGGCGAACTGTGCGCCCTGCGCTGGCACCATCTCGACCTGGACGCCGGAGTCCTGACGCTGCGCCGCAGCGCCTACCTGGACGAGAACGGCCAGTTGCAGGAGAAGGACACCAAGACCCACCAGCAGCGACGGGTGGCGCTCGACCCGGAAACGATCGAAGTGCTGCGGGAACTGCACGGCCGGTACATCGACCGCTTGGCGCAGCTCGATGCGAAGGCAGATCCCGCCGACTACGTCTTCTCCCCCGAGGCGGACAACAGCCGGGGCTACCGACCCGACACCATTACCCAGCGGTGCGGTCGACTCGCCGCCCGACTCGGCATCACCAGCCACATTCACGCCCTGCGCCACTACTCGGCAACTGAGCTGATCAACGCAGGTGTCGACGTGCGGACCGTCGCCGGCCGACTCGGTCACGGTGGCGGCGGCACCACGACGCTCCGGGTCTACGCCGCCTGGCTCTCCGAGTCGGACCAGCGCGCCGCCGGCACCCTCGCCGCCCGAATGCCACCCCGCCCGGTCAACCCGACGCCGCGCAGCTCCGCGAGCAGCCCGTACCGGCTGATCGCCGACGACCTGCGCGAGCAGATCCGTACCGGCCGGCTGAAGCCTGGCGACCAACTCCCCGCAGTTGCCGAGTTGGCGACGACACACAGCGTCTCGGTCGGTACTGCCCATCGAGCTATAGCCCTGCTTACCACAGAAGGGCTGGTAGACGTTGTTCGAGGTCGCCGAGCGACTGTCGCGGGCGTATGAGCTGACGATCTCTGACGATGAACGCATATGAGATCCGCTTCCCCACCAGGTTTTATCTGTTCAAACCTCCAGTGCATACGGAAGTCGCCATCGCCTCTCTACGGGTCGGGGGTCGCTCTCTTGAGGACTGGAGCAAGGCATAGAGTAGACTGGACTGTCGCCCAAAATTTGCCGAGCTCTGCGATCGTGACCGATTACAGAACGCCGGGGGTAGGCTCCGATGGTGTTCTCTGGTATTAATTCAGCATGACCGACGGCATTCCCCTCAAACTCCGCCTCAAGCCAGACGACTACCGCTGCGTGTGGCTTGTACCGGGAGACACCGGCCAGCTCCGCCGATTGGATGGTGACGTCGATCTGATCGCCGATCGCCCTCCAAAGGGAAATGCATACGGCGAGGTCCCGATGGAAATTAGCATTTTCCCCAACGGTACGACGTTTGCCCACTTTCCTCAAACTTCATCCCACTCGATACTGCGGGGCGAAATGCGGAACGGGCTCGATCTACTGCTTCTAGATGCCGATATAGTCGCCTGGCATCCAGATGCCGCCGCAGTGCGTGCTCGCGCCGCGCTGACTGGGCGGTGGCCTCAAAACGAGCCACTCCTCTTCGACGATCTCAAAATTCAAGTGACAGGACTCGACACGCTTGCCGGGGTCGGCCCTCTAAAGTCCTTCAGCTTTCCCACCAGTGGCCTGCATGGTCAGCCATGGACAGTCGAAGCCAACCCCGACAGCCAGCAGGGATGGTCCGACGACGGTGCCACCCTGAGCCTCAACTACGACGGATCGTTCAGCGTAGGTGACGCATACTTCTACAGAATGGCCTTCAGTCCAGTTATTTACATAAAACTGTGGCAGACTCGCCGGCAGGCAGCAGGGTCGTCCGCACGGTAATGGGCGGGACCCGGGGTGCGATCTGGGCCGTCAGCCCTGCTGCCCTCATAACTCTCGTGACTGCTTCGTCCCGCAGGATAAGCTGCCGGAACAGTCCACCGTCGTCCGTGGGTGTCCGGCGTCGGCCGCCCCGATCGTCACCCAGATGGTCACCCACCTACTCGGCAGCCGAACCATCCCGATCTCCGACTAGGCGCCCGAGGAAGAAACGCGCTCCACTATCTCCGGACCGTGCTCGCTGTCGCAGATCCGCCAAACGGCCTTCCTCGTAGAGCAGCCGGTTCAGCCGTCTGCGTGCATGCGCATCGCATTGACCGAGAGCTGCCAGTTCGACATGACGTCCGGCGCGAGCAAGTAGATCCATGTGCCACAGGTGTGCATCATGGCGCTCGTAGTCGGAGCTGTAGCATTCCGCAACAGCGCCGACCATCGCGATCGCTCGTTCCCAGTCGCCCTGCTCCTCGGCAACGCGGGCAGTGTCGGACCAGTGAGGCACGGACATCATCGTAGGTGGCGCTTACCCTCAGCTTGGGAATCGCGTTGATCTATACCGTGGGTAGCCGTGCTGTCTGGCAAGCGAGCACGGAGCGTCCAGCTTGCTGCTGCCGGGGTGCCGTTGCTCGCCGGTATTGACCGCTGTATCGGGCACGCATCGGGCACGGCTGCTGGCAGCTCGGCCGTTGGCGTCCGCTCCAGGCGTCAGGTCCTCCAAGAAGTCATCGAGCTAGGTTTCGTAGCCGGTCTGCGATCACGAAGGCTGCGTCGTCCGAGCCCTTACGCACCCTTGTGCCGGTTATGGCGTCGGCCAACGCGATCAACTCCTCCGGCGGCAGGCTGTTCGCTCCTCTACATATGGGCAATCTCACCTGGAGTTCCGAGTCCGGAGAACGAGCGATCAGCAGTGACATGCCGTCTCGCCGTGGATCATCCTCCGTGTCGATATTCGCCGTGGACAGGTCCACCCACCGCGTCCGGAGCCACCGGCGCTCACCGAGCAACGTCCCGTCCAGCCACGCTCCGTACAAGATCACCCCGATTCCTGCCAAGCTGACCGCGCCAACGATGTAGACACCCAGGAAGAACCCGGCAGAGACAAAAAGGTGAGGCAGCAGTGAGCCCCACAAGTTGATCGGGTTCTCCGTAACCGACTCAAGAATCAAGTCAAGGGGCACCCAGAGCAGGACCCCTGCTGTAACGATGGTGACTGGTCAGGTGGTCGCTGCGCCGGTGGGTAGCCAGGGACAGCCGGCGACGAGTTCGGTG
>NZ_JBAKHU010000010.1:0-126109 GCF_036906895.1 Micromonospora sp. CPCC 206060 | reverse complement strand
CACCGAACTCGTCGCCGGCTGTCCCTGGCTACCCACCGGCGCAGCGACCACCTGACCAGTCACACTTCTTGTAGTTGCAAAAAAGTAGCTTGGAACGCGTGCTCCCGCTGCCTTATCGGCTGCGGGAGCACGTTCTATTCCTGGTATGCTGCGTTTAGCCTGCCTGCGAAAGTGATCCAGGTGTAGGGAATGAAATTGAGTGTGGGGCCGGAGGGGTCTTTGGAGTCGCGTACCTCGACCATGCCGTTGATGTAGCGGACTTCGACGCATGAGCCTTCGATGTTGCTGCGACTGGATTTGCGCCAGGTGCTGTCGAGTGGCCGCATGGGGTGGCTCCTCCTCGGAGGGGTCAGGCGAGCCCCGCAGCCACCTCCTTGATCAGGCTCGTGGACCTGGCAGGGCTGAGGGCGGCGGCGCGGAGGTTGTTGAACACCACGTTATACCGCCGTACATCAGCCCCTTCGACGAAGATTCCGCCGGTCAACAGCTCGACGTAGACGGCATCAGGGCCGGCTCCCTCATCGAACTCCATCACGGTGAAGTTTGTTGGTGGGGCGGGACTGGTGGTGTCGCCGAGCGGCAGGACCTGCAACTTGACCGGGGGAAGCCGGGCGACCTCGATCAGCCGGTCGTACTGCGATGCCATGACCTCGGGGCCGCCGACGACCCGACGAAGTGCCGCCTCATCGAGGACGACCCAGAGCCGTAGCCGATCCAGCAGGGACTGTCGTTCCATGCGCACGGCGACCTTGCTGTCGATGGTGGCCGCCGACATGGCCGGCTCGGGCGCTTGGGCGGCGGTGGTCAGCAGGGCGCGGGCATAGTCCTCGGTCTGGAGCAGACCGTGCACGGTGGTCGACTCGTACACCCGTAGCTCGGTGGCGGCCGACTCCAGGCCGACGTAGGTCGTGTAGGAATCTGCCAGGGCCTCGGCGTACTGCGACCACCAAGCGCGCTGCTTGCCCTGCCGGGCGAGGGTGCAGAGCGCGTCGACTGTCTCCGGGTCGGTGATGCCGTAGTAGCCGAGCAGTTCGCGCAGTTCCTTGGGCTGGATGCCCTGCCGGCCGCCTTCGATCTTGTAGAGCTTGCTCGGCGATGACCACTCCATCTTGGTGGCCACCTGCTCGCCAGTCATGGCGGCAGCCTTGCGAAGTCGGGTCAGCTCCTGGCCCAGCCGGCGGCGGGGAACGGTCGGACTCGTCACGCTGCGCAGTCTCCCCTGATACGCAGGCGAATGCAAGCACTGTTCCGATCGGCTTGGCTTCTTGCCTAGTCAAATCGCATATGCGATCCTCGCTACCAAGCGTGGCCACTGGGCAACAGCAGGTCACGGGTGGTGGTGGTTTCTCGACCGGAGGTGCGTGCGGGTGAACCGGCGGGTGAGCTTCGACGAGTACCTGATCGCCACGGCGTTGACCCTGGCGCGGCGGCACCGGCCGGTCTGGTCCTGGCAGCGTTGGCGGCGGGTCTGCCGTTGCGGTAACGAGTTGCCCTGCCACGCCCGCCACCGCATCCCGATCAACCGGGGCCACTGGCCGCAGTCGGCGTCGCAGTCGCAGCCGGAGCGGCGCCGGTGACCAGCCACGGTCCCGTACTCCCGATCTGGCACTGCGGCGGCTGCGGCGCACCCTGGCCCTGCCGGACCCGGCGCACTGAGCTGCGCGCCGAGTACGACAGTGCCCCGGTCTCGCTCGCCCTCTACCTCGGCGCCCAGCTTGTCGCAGCGTCCCAGGATCTGCCGTGGGTACCCGCCGGGGATCTGCACCGCCGGTTCCTCGGCTGGCTGCGGTGAACCGTCGTGTCCCCGTACCCGGGGATGTGGTTCTGCTCGGCGCGGCGGCGAGCGTGCAGTTCGGCGGCTCGCGGGGGTTGCGCCTGCGGGTCAGCGCCGTCGGCACCGCGCCGACCTATCACGGCTGGTGCTGGCTGACCGGCTACGTCCTCGACGCGGCCGGCGATGCCGTTGACAAGCGTGAGGTGTACGTCCAGGTTGCCGGCCTGCGGATCGTGCCCCGCCCGCCCCGGCGGGCAACGCCCCGATGACTAACGCCCGGTGACTATCGTGCCGGTGTGACCCAGTGGACGGTGTGGCGGCAGGACGACAACGGCAACCGGTACCCGGTGGGCGGGTACGACGACCGGATCGACGCGCTGGCCCGGGTGCTGGCGCTGGCATCCGGGGTGGTGCACAAGCAGACCTACTGGGTGGACGGGCCGCCCGACCCTGCCTGCGTCACCAACCGTGACCTCTACGTTCGCCTCAACGATGCCGGGGAGCGGATGACTACCGCCGGCCGTACCCTCGACGAGTTTCTGCGGGCGTGGTGGCTGGTCAGCCGGCCGCTCGCCGGTCGCAGCGAGCTGGACCTGGACACGGTGGCCGCGATGATCGTCGCCGCCGAAACCGTTCCGCCACCACCATTGGGCGAGTCGTGGCGTACCGCCGAATTCCGGGTGGTGGGCGAGGTGATCGGCTATCCGGCCTGGGAGGCGATCGTGCTTTCCCAGGTCGCCGATCTGGCCGACTTCGCCGACCAGGGCCCGTTCGACCAGTACGCCTCCTTGGGCGTCGACGCGCCCCGCCCGCCGGGCCGCGTACGCGCCACCGGCCTGCGCTGGTACAACGTGGACCCACGCGGCTACCTGGAGTGCGGGATGGCCGGCGCGCTGGGTGGCTGGGACGAGGCGGACGAGCTGCGCGTACCCGTACCCGGTCCGGTGGTGCCGTTGCGTCCCGAGCCGGCGCCCGGCGAGCGACCGGTACCCACCCTTACCTGGGCCGATCTTGCCGAACTGGCGGTCTGCGGCCAGGAGTACGAGTAACCCGCCCCACCGACCTGCGCTCGAATCAGGCGATGGCGGCGATGGCCCCGTCGTCGAAGTAGGTCGCCTGGTGCAGGCGCCCACCGAGGGCGGCGGCGTACCGGGAGAGCACGTCCTGCCCGGAGACCCTGCCCTGCTCGATCTGCGACACCCGGCCCTTGGCGACGCCCATCCGGTCGGCTACCTGCTGCTGGGTCAGCCCTTGGGCGCGGCGCAGTTCGGCGAGGCGGTGCCCGATCACGGTAGCGAGTAGTTCCTGCTTACCGGCCTCGACGGCGTGCTCTCCGCCGGCACGTTCGACCTGGGCAGCGCGAATGTCGTTCCAGCGTACGTAGCTCATGCCTGCCGGCCTTCCTCGTCAATGTGCCTCCTCTGATCGTCAATGAGCCCCGTTGATCATGAAGTTGTTGCTGTGACACGCCGAGGCGGATGACAACAACTTCATGATCAACGGGGAGAGCGGGGGTCGACGGGGAGTGGGCGGGGCGGGCCGGCGGGGCGGGTCTGCGGGGCGCTGCCTATGGGGCGGGCGGAGAGGATGGGTCAGGGCTCGGGGGTGGTGAGGTAGCGGTCGAGGGTGGGGCCGAGCCAGGTGGCCAGCTCGTCCGGGGACATGGCGACCACCGGGGGCAGGCGCAGGATGTACCGGGTCAGCGCCAGCCCCAGCATCTGGGTGGCGACCAGTCCGGCCCGGCGTGCGGCGTCTGCCGGGTCGGGGCAGACCCGCGCCAGCGCTGGGGCGAGCTGGGCGCCGAAGATCTGCCGCATCCGCTCGGCGGCGGCCTCGTGGCTGACGGCGGCCCGGAGCAGGGCGAACAGCGTCTCGTCGCCCTCCCAACGGCGCAGCATGTGCCGGACCAGGGGAGCGCCGATCCCGTCGGCGGGCAGTTCGGCCAAGTCCGGTAGCCGCAGGTCGAACTCGGCCGCCGCAGCGAAGAGTTTCTCCTTGCTGCCGTAGTAGCGCATCACCATCGCCGGGTCGATCCCGGCGTCGGCGGCGATCGTCCTGATGGTGGCCCGCTCGTACCCGTCGGCGGCGAAACGTTCCCGCGCGGCGGTCAGGATGGCGGCCCGGGTGGCGTCCGAACGGCGCGGACGGTCCGGGGCGGATCGGTGCGGGTACTCCGGCTCGGCTCGACGTGGGTGTTCCGCGGGTACGTGGTCGGGCGGCGGGACGGTCGGGTTCACGTCAACGAGTGTAGGTCAACAGGCGTTGACATTGATACGGACTTGGTTCTAGCCTCGGACTCAGCGTGATGCCAACGCTTGTTGACTTTTGGGAGGCGGACATGGCGATTCCCAACGAAAGTGACGTCAGGGAAAGTGACGTCGTCGTGGTGGGCGCGGGCCCGACCGGGCTGCTGCTCGCCGGGGACCTGGCTGCGGCCGGCGTACGCACCACCGTGCTGGAGCGCCGTACCACCGAGTCGAACCTGACCCGGGCGTTCGGGGTACACGCCCGGACGCTGGAGCAACTCGACAACCGGGGGCTCGCCGACGAGCTGATCGCCGCCGGGCAGACCGTCCGGGGGCTACGGCTGTTCGACCGGATCGCGATCGACTTCGCTGACCTGCCCAGCCGCTACCCGTACCTGCTGATCGTCCCGCAGTACGAGGTGGAGCGGCTGCTCCGGCGCCGGGCGGTGGAGCACGGCGCGACCATCGTCCGGGGTGCCGAGGTGACCGGCCTGCGCCAGGACCCCGAGGGGGTCGACACCGAGACACGGACCACCGACGGGACCACGATCCTGCGGACACGGTACCTGGTGGGCGCGGACGGGGTACGCAGCCGGATGCGCGAGGCGGTGGGGCTGCCGTTCCCCTGCGAGGCCGTACTCACCTCGATGATGCTCGCCGACGTCCGGCTCGACACGCCGCCAGCCGACACGATCGCGGTCAACGCAACCGGTGACGCGCTCGCCATGATCGCGCCGTTCGGCGACGGCTGGTACCGGATCATGGCCTGGGACCGGCACCACCAGCAGCCCGACCACGCGCCGCTCGATCTCGCGGAGATCCGGGAGGTGACCCGCCGGGCCCTCGGCACCGACCACGGCATGCACGATCCGCGCTGGATGTCCCGCTTCCACTCGGACGAGCGGCAGGTCCCGGCGTACCGGGTCGGCCGGGTCCTGCTGGCCGGCGACGCGGCGCACGTGCACTCGCCGGCCGGCGGGCAGGGCATGAACACCGGCCTCCAGGACGCGGCCAACCTGAGCTGGAAGCTGGCGGCCACGGTGCGCGGTGTGGCGCCGGCCGGGCTGCTCGACTCGTACCACGCCGAACGGCACCCGGTCGGGAAACTGGTGCTGCGCAGCAGCGGCGCCCTGATCCGGGCGGCGATGCTGCGGCCCCGCCCGGCCCGGGCCGCCCGCAACCTGGCCGCCGGCACCGCGCTCCGCGTCCCCGCGATCCGGCGCCGGGCCACCGGCATCATCACCGGCCTCGGCATCGCGTACCCGGGAAGCCACGGTGACCACCGACTGGTCGGCCGCCGGGCCGAGGACCCGGCGGTGGCCGGCGCCGCCGCCGACCGGCTCCGCGCGGCCCTGCGCGCTGGTCGCTTCGTCCTGCTCACCCCGAGCCTGCCACCCGCCGACCTCACCGACGGGCTCACCGTGGTCGCCGCGCCCGGTCCGATGATGCTGGTACGCCCCGACGGCTACCTCGCCTCCGTCATCGACGACGCCGATCCCGCCCGCCGGCAGGCGGCACTCCGCTCCGCGCTGGAGCGCTGGTGCGGCGGGGCGCCGGCACGGGTCCGGCAGTAGCAGGAGTAGCCGCCCGGACGGTGGGTATGCCGACGCGCCAACGGCGAAAGGGGAGCACATGTCCGAACGGCATACCGCCCTACGTTCCATGCACGATCTGGGTCTCGCGGCCTGGTTCGGCGGTTCGCTGATGGGCGCACTGGGAGTCAACGGCGCGGCGGCCCAGCTCGACGACTCGAAGCAGCGCCTGCCTACGGCCTCGGCGGGCTGGGCCCGCTGGACGCCGGTCAACGCGGCGGCGATCGGATCGCACCTGATCGGCGCGGCCGGTGAGCTGGCGGTGGAAAGTCCCCGGGTGGCCGCGCAGGCGGGGGTGGCCAAGGCCAGCGCGGTCAAGACCGGCCTCACGGTGGCGGCGCTCGCGGTCACCGGCTACAGCCGGCTGCTCGGCATGAAACTGGAGAAGGCCGGCCGGACCCCGGTCGGCGGGGCCACCGAACCGACCTTCGACACCCCGTCGGACGTCGCGTCCGCCCAGCGGCAGATGAAGATGCTGCAATGGGCGATCCCGGCGCTGACCGGGGCGCTGATCGTGGTCACCTCGTTCATGGGTGAGCAGCAGAAACCGGGCCAGATGTTCCGGGGGATGTTCGGCCGGGCCAGGGGGCTGATGAACGCGGGCAAGGGCCTGGGGATGGCCGGCGCGACGGGTATGGCGGCCCGCAAGCGGGGAATGGCACTGAACCGGCACTGAGCCCAGCACTGAGCCATCCCGGCGGATCGGCTGGCGGCGTCCGTCCTCGGTTGACGGACACCGCCAGCCGTCTGCGTGCGCGCGGGCCGCACCCCGTACCACTGGTGCGGGCCCTGTCGAGCTGCTGGCATGGACGGGGCAGAGCGGGGTGGGTCGTTCCGTCGGTCGGAGCAGAGGAGTATCCCTGACCCTGCCTGCACAGACGGAGCAGCTCGACAGTGCGCCGGCCCCTGTCCCGCCCCTCGGCGCCACAGCGGCGGCGCGATGTGCGCGATGCGGCCGGGCTCAGCCGACGGCGTACCGGTCGATCTCGGCCAGTTCCTCGGCGGTGAAGTCCAGCCGGGCCAGGGCGGCCACGTTCCCCTCCAACTGGGCCACGCTGCTCGCCCCGATGATCAGACTGGTCATCCGGGGATCGCGCAGCGCCCAGGCCAGCGCCAACTGGGCGAGGGTCTGGCCGCGCCGCTCGGCGATCTCGCCGAGTCCGCGTACCCGGGCCATCTTCTCCTCGGTCAGGTCGCCCTCGTCGAGGAAGATGCTGGTGCGGACCCGGGAGTCCTCCGGGATGCCGCCCAGGTACCGGTCGGTCAGCAGGCCCTGGGCCAGCGGGCTGTACGCGATGCAGCCCGCCCCGACCCGCTCCAGTGTGTCGAGCAGTCCGTCCCGCTCGGTCCACCGGTTGAACATCGAGTACGACGGCTGGTTGATCAGCAGCGGGGTACCCAGATCGGCCAGGATCGCGGCGGCGCGCCCGGTCTGCTCGGCGTCGTAGTTGGAGATCCCGACGTAGAGCGCCTTTCCGGAGCGGACGATGGCGTCCAGCGCGCCCATCGTCTCCTCCAGCGGGGTGTCCGGGTCGAACCGGTGCGAATAGAAGATGTCCACGTAGTCCAGCCCCATCCGGCGCAGCGACTGGTCCAACGAGGAGATCAGGTACTTCCGGGAGCCCCACTCGCCGTACGGGCCGGGCCACATCAGGTAGCCGGCCTTGCTGGAAACGACAATCTCGTCGCGGTACGCCCTCAGGTCGGTGGCCAGCAGCCGGCCGAAGTTCTCCTCGGCGCTGCCGGGTGGCGGGCCGTAGTTGTTGGCCAGGTCGAAGTGGGTGATGCCCAGGTCGAAGGCGCGCCGGACGATGTCGGCCTGCCGGTCCAGCGGCCGACCGTGGCCGAAGTTGTGCCACAGGCCGAGCGAGATCGCGGGTAGGCGCAGGCCGCTGCGCCCGCTGCGGCGATAGGTCATCGAGTCGTAGCGGTCGTCCGCGGCGAGGTACGTCACGATCATGAGCCTAGCTGCGGGTACGCCCCTGCCGGGTCGGACCGGTGGCACCGGTCCCACCCTGGGCCGGTCAGCGCGGGGTGCAGGCCGGTGAGTTGGCGTCGGGGAAGTCCCCCGAGCCGATGAACCCGATGACCGTGCTGTCGCCGTGCTGCAACCGGCCGTTCCAGGCCACGCTGCGGGCCGTGACCATGGTGCCGGAACTGGTCAGCTCCGCGTTCCAGTGGTTGGCCACGGTCACCCCGCTGGTGAACGCCCAGCCGACGCTCCAGCCGTCGGTCGTTCGGTTGCTGATGTTCCTGACCGTCACCTCGACCTGGAAGCCGCCCTGCCACCTGTTGATCACCCGGTAGGTCGCGGTGCAGCCGCCCGCCGTCGAGGCCGGGTCGGTACGCACATTCCGGGTGGGCAGCGCCGAGCCGGGGTAGCTTCGGGACATGCGCTTCGTCCCACTCGACACCCCCAAGCCCATCTCCAAGATCGGCCTCGGCACCTGGCAGTTCGGCTCCCGTGAGTGGGGCTACGGGCCGGAGTACGAACGCCGTGCCGCGCAGATCGTCCGGCGGGCCCTCGAACTCGGGGTCACCCTCTTCGACACCGCCGAGGTGTACGGCTTCGGCCGCAGCGAACGGATTCTCGGCGCGGCCCTCGGCGACGACCGGTCGAAGGTGGTACTGGCCAGCAAGATCCTTCCGGTGCTGCCGCTCGCCCCGGTCGTCCAGCAGCGGGCGGTCGCCTCGGCGGCCCGGCTCGGCGTCAGATCGATCGACCTCTACCAGGTACACCAGCCCAACCCGGTGGTCCGGGACCGGACCACCATGCGCGGAATGCGACTGTTGCAGGACGTCGGCCTGGTCGGTGAGGTGGGGGTGAGCAACTACGGACTGGCCCGCTGGCGGGCCGCCGAGGCGGCACTGGGCCGGCGGGTACTCAGCAACCAGGTCCGGTACAGCATCGTCGACCGGGGACCCGAGCGGGACCTGCTGCCCTACGCCGAACAGGCCGGCCGGCTGGTCATCGCGTACAGCCCGCTCGCCCAGGGCTTCGTCTCCGGCCGGTACGACGCGAAGAACCCGCCGTCCGGCGCGATCCGCCGGGCCAATCCGTACTTCCTGCCAGAGAACCTGGAACGCGGCGCCGGCCTGATCGACACGCTGCGCGAGGTGGCCGCCGCCCACGACGCCACGCCGAGTCAGATCGCGCTGGCCTACCTGCTGCGCCACCCGAGCGTGGTGGCCATTCCCGGCGCGTCCACCGTGGAGCAGATGGAACGCAACGCCGCTGCCGCCGACATCGACCTGGCCGACGACGAGTATGCCGCACTGGTCACCGCCGCCCGGGCATTCCAGCCGGTCACCGGGCTGGCCGCGGTACCGAAGCTGATCCGGGCCCGATCGGGTCGCTGACCACGGTCCGTTGACCAGGGGCACGCTGACCTGGCCGCGTACGTGCCGGTGACCACGCTGGACCCGGCTGGGTCAGAATGACCGGATGAGCCTGCGAGCCGTCCTGGCGCCCCTGGTGCGTGGCAGCACCTGGCGCCGGGGCGTCTTCCTGCTGCTCGGCGGCGTGATCCTGTTGCCGTACCTGCTACTCGGGTCGGTCTTCACCCAGATGCTGACCGACCGGCTGGCACCCCGGCCCCTGATCCTCGGCCTGCTCGTGGTGGCGGTGGTCATCGCCGCCGTGCCGCTCTTCCTGGGCGGCAGCCGGGCGCTGGAGATCGCCGCGGTCCGGGCCCTGCTGGCGGTGGACCTGCCCGAGCCCGCCGCCGGGTGCCGGCTGGACCGGGAAACCCGGCTGCGCGCGGCGCTCTGGATCGCCATGCACCTGATCTCCGGCGGCCTGGTGGGCTTCGGGCTGCTCAGCGCCCTGCCGATGGCCCTGGTCTTCATCGCCGGGCAGCTCGGGGTGGGTACCGGGGTGCTCGCCGAGCAACGGTTC
Organism: Micromonospora sp. CPCC 206060; assembly: GCF_036906895.1. Taxonomy (NCBI): domain Bacteria; kingdom Bacillati; phylum Actinomycetota; class Actinomycetes; order Micromonosporales; family Micromonosporaceae; genus Micromonospora; species Micromonospora sp. CPCC 206060. Next base: position 116,599 of record NZ_JBAKHU010000010.1, on the reverse strand, counting down.
GGTCCGCTCGACGGGGGCGACACGGGGCTGCTCAGCCTGGTCGGGGTGCTGCTGCTGATCAGCCTCGGGTACGCGGTCGCCGGGCTCGGTGCGCTCGCCGCCTCGATGGCCCCGGTGCTGCTCGGCCCCTCCCCGGCCGAACGGATCGCCGCGCTGGAGGCCCGCAGCAGCCGGCTCGCCGAACGCAACCGGCTGGCCCGGGAACTGCACGACTCGGTGGGCCACGCGCTGACCGTGGCCACCCTCCAGGCCGGCGCCGCCCGGGAACTGCTCGACCGCGACCCGGAGTTCGTCCGCCGGGCGCTGACCGCGATCGAGGAGACCGGCCGCCGGGCCATGGAGGAACTGGACCATGTGCTCGGCCTGCTCCGGGAACGCGACAGCGCCGCCGAACGGGGTGCGTCCGGCCCGGACCGCGCCGCGCCGGACGCCGGAGGCCATGCCGGGCCGGACGCCGGGGACGACGCCGGCCCGGACCGGGCGCCCCGGCGTACCCTCGCCGACCTGGACCGCCTGGTGGCCGACACCCGGGTCACCGGCCTGGTGGTGGACGTCCGGGTGGCCGGTGGGGTCGACCACCTGCCGGCGGTGGTGTCCCGGGAGGGTTACCGGATCGTGCAGGAGGGGCTGACCAACGCGGCCCGGCACGGCGCCGGCCCGGTCACCGTCCGGCTCACGGTGACCGGCGGCGGACTGGAGATCGACCTGGCCAACCCGGTACCCGCGCCGCGTGCCGGCAACCGGTCCGGGTCCCGGCGTACCGGCCGTGGCCTGGCCGGCATGCGGGAACGGGTACTGCTGCTCGGCGGTCGGCTGGCCGCCGGGCCGGACGACGGGCACTGGCGGGTCCGGGCCAGCCTGCCAGTGCCCCGAACGGGGGAACGACATGGCGGGTGACGGACCGGTCGACGTGCTGATCGTCGACGACGACGAACTGATCCGGGTCGGACTACGGGCGATCATCGACGCCCAACCGGACCTGCGGGTGGTCGCCGAGGCCGCCGACGGGGCCGAGGTGCCGCCGCTGGTGGCCCGGCACCGGCCCCGGGTGGTGCTGATGGACGTGCGGATGCCGGCCATCGACGGCATCCAGGCCACCCGCCGGCTGCTGGACACCTCACCCGAGCCGCCCCGGGTCCTGGTCATCACCACGTTCGCCAACGACGAGTACGTCTACGCGGCGCTGCGCGCCGGGGCGAGCGGGTTCCTGCTGAAACGGTCCCGCCCGGCCGAGGTGGTCGAGGCGATCCGGGTGGTGGCCCACGGCGAGTCACTGCTCTTCCCGGCGGCGATCCGGCGCCTCGCCGACGCGTACGCGCCCCGGGGCGGGGACGGGCTGCGCCGGGCCCGGCTCACCGCCCGTGAGGAGGAGGTGCTCCGGCTGATGGCCGCCGGACTGTCCAACGTGGAGATCGCCGGCGAACTGGTGCTCGGGGTGGAGACGGTGAAGACCCACGTCGGCAACGTGCTGGCGAAGCTCGGCGCCCGGGACCGCACCCAGGCGGTCATCGCGGCGTACGAGTCGGGCTTCGTCACCCCCGCCGGCTGACCACACCGGGACCGGTCGGCCGACCACACCGGGACCGGCTGATGGCCGCCCGTGGTGGCCCCCCGGTCCCCCACGGGAGGGACCGGGTTCACCGGGCGGCGGGAGGTGTTCGACCGGCAACCGGCCGACGCTCGGCACATGACGACACACCCCAACTCCACCACCCGGCCCGGGTACGCCGCCGCCGTCTGGGCCGGGCTGTACGGCATCCTCGCCCTGCTCTGGACCCTGACCGGCGACGGGTACCCGTTCGGCCCGAACGATCCCGGCGGGCAGCTCAGCCTGCTACGGCTGGTACCCGCCGACGTGGGCGCCCCGATTGTAGCCGGCCTGGCCCTGGTCACCGCGGTGGTCATGCTCGCCATGGCCGGCCCGCACGCGGTACGGCTGTCCGGCGTACCCCGGCTGGTGCTGCTCGGGTACGGCTGGCTGGTGGCCGCCGCCCTGCTGATCGTGGTCCCGGACGGGCAGGTACTCGCCGTCGCCGGGTACGCGCCCATGCTGATCCTGAGCCTGCCGTTCGGCGGGCTGCCGGTGGACTACGCGGACGTGTTCACCTGGCCCCTGCTCAACAAGATGCTCGCCGTCGCCGGTGGACTGCTGATCGCCCGTACCGTACTCGGCTGGCAGCGCCGTACCGCCGACCGCTGTCCGGCCTGTGGCCGGGGCGGCCCGACCACCTGGACCGCGCCGGACGTGGCGGCCCGGTGGGGCCGGTGGGCCACCTGGCTGGCGGCGGCCGTGCCGCTGGTCTACGCGCTCAGCCGGCTGGCCTGGCTGGCCGGAATCCCGCTCGGCATCTCCGCCGACCTGCTGCGCGACCTGCGCGACAACGGCGGCGTGTGGGCCGGGGCGGGCCTCGGGGCGTTCGCGGTGGCCGGTGCGGTACTCACCCTCGGCCTGATCCGCCCCTGGGGTGAACGGTTCCCCCGCTGGCTGCCCGGACTGGCCGGCCGGCCGGTACCGCCCAACCTCGCCGTGGTGCCGGCGACCCTGGTGGCGGTGGCCGTGGCCGCCGCGAGTCTCGGCTTCCTCGCCAACCCGGAACTGGCCCGGCTCATCGGCGCCGGGGACGGTGCGGTGGCGCCGATCCTGCTCTGGCCGCTCTGGGCGGTCGCCCTGGCCGCCGCCGCGTACGCCTACCACCTCCGCCGTCGCGGTGCCTGCCGGCACTGCCGATACGGAAGGAAGGGCCCCCGCTTAACGCATTCGGTATAGGAAGGGCCCCCGCTTAACGCATCCCGGACCGGAGGGGCTACCGCCAAACGTGAGCTAGCCTGGGTCCCGTGGACGAGACCCAGCACGTACCGCCGTCCGACCTGCCGGGCACCCTCGGCGCGCTACGGGCGGCCGGCCACCGCTACCGCACGGTCAAGGACGAACTCCGGGAGAACCTGCTCGACCGGCTACGCACCGGGCAGCCACGCTTCCCCGGCATCGTCGGCTACGACGACACGGTGCTGCCCGAGGTGGAACGGGCCCTGCTCGCCGGACACGACATGGTGCTGCTCGGTGAGCGCGGCCAGGGCAAGACCCGGCTCATCCGGTCACTGACCGACCTGCTCGACGAGTGGACCCCGGTGATCCCCGGCTCGCCGCTCAACGAGCACCCGATGCGGCCGGTCCTGCCGGCGTCCCGGGCACTGGTCGCCGAAGCCGGTGACGAACTGCCGATCGGCTGGTTGCACCGCTCGCTGCGGTACGGCGAGAAGCTCGCCACCCCGGACACCAGCGTCGGTGACCTGATCGGTGACATCGACCCGATCCGGGTCGCCCAGGGCCGCACCCTCGGCGACCCGGAGACCATCCACTTCGGACTGGTACCCCGCGCCAACCGGGGCATCTTCGCCGTCAACGAGCTGCCCGACCTGGCCGAACGGATCCAGGTCTCGCTGCTCAACGTGCTGGAGGAGCGGGACATCCAGGTACGCGGCTACCAGCTCCGCCTGCCGCTGGACCTGGTCCTGGTGGCCAGCGCCAACCCGGAGGACTACACCAACCGGGGCCGGATCATCACCCCGCTCAAGGACCGGTTCGGTGCGGAGGTCCACACCCACTACCCGTTCGACCTGGAACTCGAACTGGCCCTGATCCGGCAGGAGGCACGGCTCGTCGCGGACCTCCCGGAGCACGTCCTGGAGGTGCTCGCCCGGTTCGCCCGCGGGGTACGCGAATCACCGAACGTCGACCCCCGGTCCGGTGTGTCGGCCCGCTTCGCCATCGCCGCCGCCGAGACGGTCGCCGCCGCCGCGCTGCGCCGGTCCGGTCTGCTCGGCGGGGCCGACACCGACCCGCCGGTGGCCCGGGTCGGGGACACCGCGCTGGCGGTGAACACCCTGCGTGGCAAGGTCGAGTTCGAGAGCGGCGAGGAGGGCCGGGAGGCGGAGATCCTCGACCACCTGCTGCGGACCGCGATCGCCGACACGTACCGGGCCCGGCTGGCCGGGCTGGACCTCTCCGGCTTCACCGCGCTGGTCGCCGACGGCCGGGCGGTCACCACCGGCGAACTGGTCGGCGCCACCGAACTGCTCCAGCAGGTCGGCCCGGTACCCGGCCTGGCCAAGGTACTCAGCCGGCTCGGCATCTCCGACGCGCCGACGCCCGGTGAGGCGGCGGCCGGCATCGAGTTCGTGCTCGAATCGCTCTACCTGCTCCGCCGGCTGGGCAAGGAGACCACCGACGACGGCCGGAACCGCTACCGGATCGAGGGCTGACGTGCCCGGCGGGAACCGGTTCCGGTACGGCCCGTGGCGGGACGGTCCGGACCCCCTCGCACCCCCGTACGACGTCCGCGCCGCCGTCGACGCCGTCGGCGCGGAGGTGCTGGCCGGAGGTAGCCTGCGCGACGCGCTGCGGGACCTGCTCCGCCGTGGCCCGGCCGGTCAGCGCGGACTGGACGACCTGCTCGCCCGGGCCCGGCGCCTGCGCCGCGAGGCACTGCGCCGGGGTGACCTGGACGGGACGGTCACCCGGTCCCGGGCCCTGCTCGACCAGGCACTCGCCGCCGAACGCGACGCGCTGCGCGACGCCGGTGACGACGACGCCCGGTTCGCCGAGGCCACCCTGGACAACCTTCCCCCGTCCACCGCACGGGCGGTGGAGGAACTCGCCGGGTACGACTGGCGCAGCGACGAGGCCCGGACGACGTACCGGCGGATCCTCGACGGGCTGCGCCGGGACGTGCTGGAGCAGCGTTTCGCCGGACTGCGTGACGCGCTGCGCGCCTCCGCCGACGACCCGGGGACGCAGGCCCGGCTCGCCGAGCTGATGCGCGACCTCAACGACCTGCTCGGCCGGTACGCCCGGGGGGAGGACTGCACCGACCCGTTCGCCGAGTTCATGCGCCGGCACGGCGAGTTCTTCCCGGAGCGGCCCGGTACCGTCGACGAACTGGTGGACGTGCTGGCCCGGCGGTCGGCGGCCGGGGAACGGCTGATGCAGTCGCTCTCCGACCGGCAGCGCGAGGAACTGTCCGGACTGATGGCCCAGTCCCTCGGTGGCCCGCTCGCCGCCGAGCTGGCCCAACTGGACGCCCACCTGCGTACCCTCCGCCCCGATCTCGACTGGAAACGGCGGGAGCGGGTACGCGGCGACCGCCCGCTCGGCTACGGCGAGGCGGCCGGGGCGCTGGCCGAGATCGGCGAGCTGGACGACCTGCTCGACCAGCTCGGCCAGGAGCACCCCGGGGCGACCCTGGACGACATCGACGCCGAGGCGGTCCGGCGCACCCTGGGCCGGGAGGCCGCAGACGACGTACGCCGGTTGCGGGAGCTGGAGCGGGAACTGCGCCGGCAGGGCTGGCTGAGCCGGGGCGCGTCCGGACTGACGCTCAGCCCCAAGGCACTACGCCGGCTCGGTGGTACCGCCCTGCGCCGGGTCTTCGCCGAGCTGACCGCCGGGCCGCGCGGCCAGCACGACCTGCGCTCGGCCGGCGCGGCCGGCGAGGTGACCGGGGCCTCCCGACCCTGGGAGTACGGCGACGAGCAGCCCTTCGACGTGATCCGGACGATCAGCCGGGCGGTACGCCGGGGCGGGCAGGGCGTACCGGTCACCCTCGCCGTCGAGGACTTCGAGGTGGTGGAGACCGAGCGGCGGGCCTCGGCCGCGGTGGCGCTCTGCGTGGACCTCTCCTACTCGATGATCTCCGAGGGGCGGTGGGGCCCGATGAAGCAGACCGCGCTGGCCCTGTCGCACCTGATGGCCACCCAGTTCCCGCAGGACGCGTTGCAGATCATCGGCTTCGGTCGGGAGGCGTTGCCCCTGAGCCAGCAGGAGCTGGTGGCGACCGAGCCCGAACTGGTGCAGGGCACCAACCTCCAGCACGCGCTGCGGCTCGCCGGCCGGCACCTGCGCCGCCACCCCGGCGCCGAGCCGGTGGTGCTGGTGGTCACCGACGGCGAGCCGACCGCCCACCTGGACCCGGAGACCGGGACCGGGGTGTTCTGCTGGCCGCCGCTGTCGGAGACGATCGAGGCGACCATCCACGAGGTCGACCGGCTGACCCGCACCGGGGCCACCCTGAACATCTTCATGCTCGGCGACGATCCACGGCTGCACCGCTTCGTCAAGGCGGTGATCCAGCGCTCGCGCGGCCGGATGTTCACCGCCGACCCCGACGACCTGGGCGAGTTCGTGGTCTCCGACTACCTGCGGGCCCGCCGCGGCAAGCGGTAAGGAAGGGCCCCTTCTTAACGCTTCTGGTAGAGGAAGGGCCCCTTATTAACAGCCCCGGCCCGCGTTGACAGCCTGGCCTGCCGCCGAGCCGGCGAATGGCTCCGCTGGTGGTTCTCCCGTCGGGACGCGGTCGCGACCGACGGTGGGCGGCGAATCGCTCCGCCGGGGCTGCGGTCGGGGCTAGCCTGGGCCGGTGGAGACCGAGGAACTGCGCCGGGTGTACGACGCCCTGCTGGCCGAGGTCGACGCGGGCGGGTTCGGCGAGCCGCCGCCCGGCGAACTGACCGTCGAGCAGGTGGTCGCCCATCTGGCGGCGAACGACGAACTGATGAGTGCCGCGACCGAGGCGGTGCTCGCCGGGTCGGACTTCGCCTACTACGACCTCGACGCGATCCACCGCCCCGCACTCGACGCACTCGTCGCCGAGTGCGGCGGCCTCGACGGGCTGGCCACCCTGCTCCGGGCCACCAGTCAGAAGCTCTGCGCGCTGACCGAGCGCCTCGGTCCCCGCTCCGGGGTGCTGGTCGACACGCACCTGCGGGAAGGGGTCGGCCTGATGGTCGACGAGCCGCTGCCCTGGGGGCGCACCCTGGACCTGCACGGCCGGGTGCACCTGCCCCGGCACCTGGCGCAGTTGCGTGCCCTGCGTACCGGCTGAGGCCGACCCACCCACCAACCCGTCACGCCCGCCACGCCCGCCACTCTTGTCGATCATGGAGTTGTGGTGGGTGACAAAAGCCGCGTACCGGTGCCTATTCCCCACCACAAGTCCATGATCGACGGGCCGGTGGACGGGCCGGTGGACGGGCGGGCCGGTGGACGGGCGGGTGGACGGGCGGGCCGGTGGACGGGGCGGGATGACGGGGCGGGGTGTGTGTCAGCCGAGCGTCCACTGCTGGTCGGGTGCGCCGTCACAGCCGCCCTGGACCAGCTCGGTACCCGGCTCGGTGCGACCGTCGGCGGGCCGGACACACCGGCCGCTGTGCACGGCGACCAGCAGTACCGCCCCGGCACCGGCCGGGGCGAGCCGCCACTGCTGGTTCGGCCCGCCGTTGCAGGACCACTGCTGCACGTCCGCGCCGTCGTCGGTGCGCATCCCGTCCACGTCGAGACACCTGCCGCTGGCCGCGTTGACCACGGTGAACACGTCCGGCCCGATCGGGGTGGGTAGCCACTGCTGGGCGGGCGCCCCGGTGCAGGGGACCACCAGCGCGTCCGCGCCCTCCGGGTCGGTGTCCGCGAGTACGTCGAGGCAGAGCGAGGTGGCGACGGACCGCACCGGTCGGGGGCCGGCCGGTGGAGCGGCGCTCGTCGGTGGGGTCGACGGGGAGGGCTCGGTGGCGGTCGGCTCCGCTTCGGCGGTCGGTTCCGCCGGGGTGGCCGCCTCCGTGGGGGCGTCACCCGCCGTCGACGACGGGGCGGCCGCCGGGATGGTCCTGGCCGGTGTGCCCCCACCGGCGAAGACGCCGGTGGCGAAGAGCACCCCCAGGAGTACGCCGAGCGCGCCCACCCCGAGCGCGCCGGCCAGTAGCCGGTCCTGTGGTAGCCGTGCGCGTACCCGGGACGGACCGGAGGCGCCGTAGACGGTGCCGCCGGTCCGGTCGGGTCCTGACCCCTCGCTCGTCATGCCGGCATCCTGACCGAAGCCGGCCCGCGATGGCCAGTCGGGGTCGGGTCCCGGGGCCGGTCCCGGGTCCGCGACGGCCGGTCGGGGCCGCCCTCGGTCCGCAAACGGCCGGTCGGATCCGATCCCGGCCCGGTGCGCCGGGGATCAGTCGACCACCCGGACGTCCTTCCAGAAGGCGACCCGGTCCCGGATCTCCGCAGCCGCCGGCTTCGGGTCCGGGTAGTACCAGACGGCGTCGGCGCTGTGCCGGCCGTCGTGCTCCAGGCTGTAGTAGGAGGCGGTGCCCTTCCACGGGCACACGGTGTGGGTGTCCGACTCGCGGATCACGTCGGAGCGCAGTGCCGAGCGGGGGAAGTAGTGGTTGCCCTCCACCACCACCGTGTCACTGCTCTCGGCGATCACCAGGTCGTTCCAGATGGCTTTCGGCATCCTGCCAGCGTATTCCGAACCGCCCCGGGTACCAGGTACCGTCAGTCGCGTCGGTCTATGTCCGGCGCGGCCCGGTGACCCGGCCAGCGCCCGCCCCCTGGAGGACAGACGTGGCGGCGACCATCACCCCTGCCCAGTGGAGTGCGGTGCGGACGGCCCTGAAGGACACCGGGGACCGCTTCGGCGAGCTGGTGCTGTCGGTACCCGCGGACGCCATGGCGACCCGGCACTGGACGGTCGCCGAGGTGGCCGCGCACGTCGGCTCGGTCGGCTGGCTGTACGCGCACCGGCTCCGCCCCGAACTGGCGCCGCTGCCGGTACCCGCCCTCGACGACCGTCTGCTGAGCACGACCGTGGACACCATCGCCGACGTCAACGAGCTGGTCCTGCGGCATCTGACCGACCGGGATCCCGCCGCGCTGGTGGCCCGGCTGTCCGACGACATCGGGCAGGTCCTCGACGCCAGCGCCGAGCGGGATCCGGCCGAGCCGTGGCCGTGGCTCGGTGACGCCCGGCTCCCGCTCGCCGGGGTGCTCGCCCACCTGCTCAACGAGCTGCTGCTGCACGGGTGGGACATCGGCCGGGCCCGCCGGGTGCCCTGGGTGATCCCGCCGGAGCACTCCGCGCTCTTCTTCGAGCTGTTCATCGTCGGAATGGTCCGGCGCGGGTACGGGCGGCTGATGGACGCCGAGCGACCGCCACCGGCACGCCGGATCGTCGTCCGCTTCCAGTCGGCGTACACCGAGCCGGTGACCTTCGTCCTGGAGGGCGGTGTGGTGACGGTCGGTGACCCGGGCGAGCGCGTCGACGTCCGGGTCACCTTCGAACCCCCGGCGCTGAGCCTGATGCTCTTCGGCCGGTTGAGCCGGGCACGGGCCGCGCTCTCCGGCCGGGTCGGCATCCGGGGACCCCGGCCGTGGCTGCTCGCCCCGTTCATGCGGGTGCTCCGCGCGCCGACCCGATCCTGACCTTCGTACGCCGACCTGATCCGGACCTCCGTACCCCGAGCTGATCCGGACCTTCGTACCCCGAGCTGATCCTGAGCGAAGAACGTGTCAGGGCTGACCTGTGACCCGCTGGTCGCCTAAAGTGATCCAGTGAGCTCGTTGCGGGTCGAGCAGCCGCGTGACCACGACCGCGCGGTCGCTGTGCTACAGGAGTCCTACGCCGCGGTTCCGCCGGGTGTGCCGGTACGCCTGGCGAAGCGCACCTCCAACCTGTTCCGGCCCCGGGCCGCCACCGGGTCCCCCGGACTCGATGTCAGTGGGCTCGACGGGGTGCTCGGGGTGGACCCGACCACCCGGACCGCCGAGGTCCAGGGCATGTGCACGTACGAGCGACTGGTCGACGCGACCCTGCCGCACGGGCTGATGCCGCTGGTCGTGCCGCAGCTGCGCACCATCACGCTGGGCGGGGCGGTCACCGGGCTGGGCATCGAGTCGACGTCGTTCCACAACGGTCTGCCGCACGAGTCGGTCATCGAGATGGACGTGCTCACCGGCGACGGGCGGATCGTCACCGCCCGCCGGGACGGCGGGCACGCCGACCTGTTCACCGCGTTCCCCAACTCGCTGGGCAGCCTCGGGTACGCCACCCGGCTGCGCATCGAACTCCAGCCGGTCGGCCGGTACGTGGCCCTGCGCAACATCCGGTTCACCGACCTGGACGCCCTGGTCGCGGCGATCGGCGAGGTGATGACCACCGGGGAGTACGCCGGCCGCCGGGTCGACGCGATGGACGCCGTCATGTTCGGTACCGACGAGAGCTACCTGATGCTCGGCACCTTCACCGACACCGCGTCCCGGGTCAGTGACTACACCGGCCAGGCCATCTACTACCGGTCGGTGCGCGAGCGCACCGAGGACGCCCTCACCGCGTACCACTACCTGTGGCGCTGGGACACCGACTGGTTCTGGTGCTCCCGCGCCTTCGGCGCCCAGCACCCGGTGGTCCGCCGGCTCTGGCCGGCCCGCTACCGGCGCAGCGACGTCTACCATCGGCTGGTCAACCTGGAGCACCGGTACGGGGTGGCGGCCCGGGTGGACCGCTGGCGTGGTCTCCCACCCCGGGAACGGGTGGTGCAGGACGTGGAGATCCCGCTCGACGGTACCGCCGGGTTCCTCCGGTGGTTCGCCCGGAACGTGCCGATGACCCCGGTCTGGCTCTGCCCGCTCCGGCTGCGCGAACCGACCGGACCGGGCTCCGCGACGGTCTGGCCGCTCTACCCGCTGCGCCCCGACGAGTCGTACGTCAACGTCGGGTTCTGGGGCACCGTGCCGATCGCGGCGGGCGCCGCCGACGGCGACGTCAACCGGGCCGTCGAGTGGGCGGTGTCCGAGGCGGGCGGCCACAAGTCGCTCTACTCGGACGCCTACTACGACCGGACGACCTTCGACCGTCTCTACGGCGGCGCGACCTACCGGGCCGTCAAGGAACGTTACGACCCCGACCACCGGCTGACCGGACTCTACGAGAAGGCGGTAGGACGACAATGAGTGTGACGGACCGGGAGCCGCAGCAGGCGGCCCGCCCACCTGCCGGTCGGCGGGGTGGCCCCACCGTGGCGGACGTCTTCCGGGTGGTGACCGACGGTGCCCTGCCGGTGCGGGTCACCGCGTACGACGGCAGTGCGATCGGCCCGGCCGACGCCGGGATCGGCCTGCACGTCGCCACCGCGCGGGGGCTCTCCTACCTGCTCACCGCCCCCGGTGACCTGGGCATGGCCCGGGCCTACGTCAGTGGCGACCTGGTCCTGCGGGGGGTGCACCCCGGCGACCCGTACGAGGCGTTGCGGGTGCTCAAGGACGGGCTGCGGCTGCGGATGCCGGCGGTCGGCGAGGCCCTGGCCATGGCCCGGGGGCTCGGTTGGGAGCGGCTGCGGCCACCGCCGCCCCCGCCGCAGGAGGCGGTGCCGCGCTGGCGGCGGGCGGTGTCCGGGCTGACCCACTCGCGGGCCCGGGACCGCACCGCGATCCACCACCACTACGACGTCTCCAACGCCTTCTACGAACTGGTCCTCGGTCCGTCGATGACCTACACCTGTGCGGTCTACCGGGATCCGGGGGACACCCTGGAGCAGGCCCAGGCGGCCAAGTACGACCTGGTCGCCGGCAAGCTGGGCCTCACCGCCGGGATGCGGCTGCTGGACGTCGGTTGCGGCTGGGGCGGCATGGTCCGGCACGCGGCCCGGGAGTACGGCGTCAAGGCCCTCGGGGTGACCCTGTCCCGGGCCCAGGCCGAGTGGGCGCAGGCCGCCATCGAGCGCGAGGGGCTCGGTGAGCTGGCCGAGGTGCGGCACATGGACTACCGGGACGCCCCGGCCCGGCACTTCGACGCGGTCAGCTCGATCGGGCTGACCGAGCACATCGGGGTGGCCAACTACCCGGCGTACTTCGCCGCGCTGCGGGACCGGCTGCGTCCCGGCGGGCGGCTGCTCAACCACTGCATCACCCGGGCCGACAACCGGATGCCGAACCGGCCGGGGCACTTCATCGAACGGTACGTCTTCCCGGACGGGGAACTGGCCGGGCCGGGGCGGGTGGTCAGCGAGGTGCACGACGCCGGGCTGGAGGTGCAGCACGAGGAGAACCTGCGCCGGCACTACGCGTACACCCTTGCCGCCTGGTGCGACAACCTGGTCCGGCACTGGGACGCCTGCATCGCGGAGGTCGGCCCGGGTACCGCCCGCGTGTGGGGGCTCTACATGGCCGGTTCCCGGTTGTCGTTCGAGCGCAACGCCATCCAGTTGCACCAGGTGCTGGCCACCCGGACCGGCCCGGACGGGGACGCCGGTTTCCCGCTGCGTCCCGACTGGACCGCGTGACCGGTCCGGGCGGCGGTCGTGCTCAGAGCTGCGGCGCGACGTGCCGGGCCAGTTCGGTGAGCTTGGCCGGCGGGATGACCGACGGGCCGCTGAGGATGAACAGCCGCAGGTCGTCCCCGTGTGGGACGGTGACGGCGAGGACCCGGACCCCGTCGGTGACGTAGGTGACGGCTCCGGCGCCGACCCCCCGGACCGGCCTGGTGGTGACGCCGCTGTTGTCGCCGATCCGGTCCAGCGTCGCGGTCACCGTGTCCGCCTGGCCGGCCAGCGTGGAGGTGACCAGGGAGAGGGCCTCCCGGCCGCCGCTGCCGTAGATGCAGCTGTGCTTCGGGCTGGTCCCCGGGTCCTGCACCGGTTCCTCCTGCGCGGTCAGTCGGGTACCCCCGCTGGCACCGAGCACCCTGACCACGGTCTCGGCGGGCAGCAGTGCGCAGGCCGAGGTGATCCGGGTGAGGCGGACCGGGGTGCCGGCCGCCGCCACGGTGGTGACGGAGGGACTGACCCAACGGTTGCCGGGGGCTGTGCCGCTGTTGCCACCGCAGGCGGTCACGGTCAGCGCGGCGACAGCGGCGACGCAGATCCCGGTGACGGTCCGGACGGTGCGGATCTCGGCCACGAACACTCCTCGGCTTCGGTAACTGGGTACTCCCGACCAGACGGCGTCAATAGGGCCGAAAGTGTTACCCGGGCCGAAAGCGGCGCCGGTGGACCGGGAGGTGCAGGACGGGCCGGGCTGGGTATGTCCGGACGATGTTCTTCATCTTCGGGCTCCGTACCGGTGTGCACCGGCTCGGCGTGGTCCATCTGGTCTGCCGCAACTGCGGTAACGCCGCAGCCCAGGTCATCACCCGACGGGTGACCCGGTTCAGCCTGTTCTTCGTGCCGCTGTTCCCGGTGCGGACCCGGTACGGCATGCAGTGTTCGTTCTGCGGCGCCGCGTACGACCTGCCGAAGGACGAGGCGACCCGCCTCGCCGGGCACTGACCGGTCCGGGCCGCCCGGCGTACCGATGGACGGTGGCCCGCCCTGACCGGTCCGGGCCACCGGCGGCCCGGATGGCGCCGGTTGTCCCGGGTCGGGACTATCGTGGCCTCCCATGACCAGTACCGCGCAGCGGCTCGACCGGATCCGGGGCCCGGTGCCCGTCCGGCGGCACAACGCCCGGACGATCGCCGCGCTCACCGGCAACCCGGGCTGCACCCGGCGGGCCGTGCTGGACAGCGCCGGGGTGGACAAGTCGGCGCTGGCGAAGCGGATCGGCTTCCAGTCCCGCTTCGGCCAGTCCCGCTTCGCCATCACCCGGGGCAACGCATTCGAGGCGCAGGTCAAGGCGGACGGGGGTGCCGAGTTGCTGCGTCTGGTCGCCGAGCGGCTCGGGCTGCCGGTGCCGGAGGCGACCTACACCGACCTGGGCGCCGGTGCACCCGACGACGGCAACGCCAGCCGACACGAGCGCTCCCGGGATCTGCTGGCCGCCGCCGCCCCGGACGGCGCGGACGGTACCGGTGCCCTCTTCGACCACCCGTTGCTCAGCCTCGACGTGGCCGGCCAGCGGGTCTACCTGGAGCCGGACCTGGTGGCCGCCCGGCTCGGCGGACGGTTCCACGTCGTGGAGATCAAGTCGTTCGCGGTGATCGACGGCCAGGCCGAGCCGGCCAAGGTGGCCGCCGCCGCCATCCAGTCCGCCGTCTACGTGCTGGCCCTGCGGGAACTGCTGGCCGCCGCCGGGTCGGACCCGGACCTGGTCTCGTCGGACGTGGTGCTGATCTGCCCGAGGGACTTCGCCAACCAGCCGGTCGCCAGCGTGCTCGACGTACGCCGGCAGTTGCTGGTGCTGCGCCGGCAGCTCGGCAGGATGGCCCGGGTGACGGAACTGCTGGCCACCGTGCCGGAGGACTTCACCGCCGACCCGGCGGCCGAGCCGGCCGACCTCGCCGCCGCACTGGGCCGGGTGCCCGCCCACTACGCCCCGGACTGTCTGGCCGCCTGCGAGCTGGCCTTCTTCTGCCGGCACGAGGCGCGTGACCAGTCCGCCGCGCTGGGCCGGCCGGTCCGGGAGGCCCTCGGCGGGGTGGCGAGCGTACCCGAGGCGCTGGCCCTGGCCCGGGACGAGGTGACCCCGGCACCGGAGCAGGCGGAGGCCGCCGCGCTGCTGCGCGCCGCCGCCCGGCTGCGGACCGAGGCGTTGACCCTGACCGGTACGCCGGCTGCCGCGCTGTATCCGGCCGGCCTGCCGGTGGTGCCGCAGCCGGCCGCCGCGTCCCCGGCCCTGGTCACCGCAGGGGCGTCGGCGGCCCTGGTCACCGCAGGGGCGCCGGCGGCGACCGGTGCCGGGGGCGGAACGTGAGTACGCTGCGGGCGCTGGCCCGGGCCAAGGCGGTGGCCGCCGGGGTGGCCCAGCCGGTCGCGACCGTCCGGCACCTGCACCTGTCGGAGCGCCCGCTGGTCCTGGTGCCCCTGATCCTGGCCGGCGAGGCGAACGCCCCGCTCGCCGTACTGGTCGGCGACGAACCGGACCGTCCCACGCTGCTGGTGGTGCCGCAACCGCGCAACCGGGACCAACGCTTCGGCTTCGCCGCCGATCTCGCCGCAGTCGTACTGCCCTATCTGGACGGCCACCGTGGGGTCGTCGAGGCGGTCCCGGCCGACCGGGGTCGCGAGGTGCGCCACCGGTACGTCGACGCCCCTCAGGTGCTGGTGCCGAACCCGGGCGGGGTCGACTTCGTCCGGCTGCTCGGCCGGTCCACCCGGTTCCGCCGGACCGACGGCGAGTACCCCGTGCACCCGTCCGTGCCGCTGCTCGGCCGCTGGCTGACCTTCCTCGCCGAGCGGGCCGAACACCCGGGGTCGTCGATGCTGCCGGCCATGACGGAGGCGTTGAGCCTGCACTGGGCCACCGGGCAGAGCCCGCTGGAGGACCAGCACCTGCCAGCGCTGCTCGGCTGGATCGCGCCTCCGTCCGGGACGACCGGCGGGCAGGCGGCGGCCCGGGCCGAGGACCCCGCACACCATCCACCGGCCGGTCCGACCACCGACCCGGGGTTCGACAACGCGGTACTCGGGCCGGCGATCGACGCCTGGCAGGCGGCTCAGGACGATCCGGTGGCGCGCCGGGCGGCGTACGCGGAACTGGAGGGCGCGCTGCACGGGCAGCTCGCGCCGACCTGGGCACTGATGTGGCGTGGTGTGGCGCTGCTACGGGCGCTGCCACCGGGGGCGCGGGTGGCCGGGCGGTGGGCCGCCGACCGGGACGCCTTCACCGGGTACGCCGAACACATCGACGCGGGTGGCCAGCCGCAGCCGCGCCGCGACTCGGCGGTGGCCGCCGCGCAGCGGTTGCACCGGCTGGAACGGGCGCTGACCTCCTACGCGGTGCAGCGCGCCTACGACGATCCGCTGGTGCTGGCCGATCACCGGCTGACCGGGGAGGCGTTCGCCGGTGAGGTGACCCTGGCCGATCCGACCCGGATCGACGACACCGGGCGGCGGCCGGTGCTGCGACCCCGGATCATGGTGGCGACCACGGATCCGGTGCTGGTCTCCCCGGGTACCGCGCTCTACTCGCCGGCCCGGCCGGCGCAGAAGGCCCGGGTGGTCTTCGTGACCCGGCAGGACGCCGGGCGGACCGAGGTGGTGCTGGAGCTTTCCGGCGGGATGGGCCGGAGCATGACGCCGCCGCCGGGCAGTGTGCCCGAGGTGGGGGAGCGGCTGACCTACACCACCCTCTCCGACGCGTTCCTGCCCGCCGGGGCGTTTCCGGCGCCCGAGGAGACCCCGTGGACCCACGGTGGCCCACCGGCCGACCACCCGGACTGAGACCGGGTGTGTCATCACACGTTTCCGGCCGGTCCGTCGTGTGCCGGTACCGGATGGTTCTGTGTTAGCTTGCCGTCCGCACGGGTCATCGTCGTCGATGGCCCGGCCGCTGCTGCGTCAGGGGCGGAAGGAGGGCCCAGCGATCGCGTCTCCTCCGCGCGTCGTTGCCGACCGCACCGGCACGTCCGAGTGCCGGCCGGGCACCATCCCCGCCGCGCCGCCCCGGCCCACCGCGCGTGCGCCCCTCTGGCACCGGGCGGCGATCGCCGGCGGCGTGGTCCTGCTGCTGTTCGAGGCCCTCTGGCTGTTCCTCGTGCCGGCCGGCCGGGGGACCGTCAGTGACATCGCCGGTGGACTCGCCGCCGGACTCGCCGCGGTCTGCTGCGCCGGGGTGTCCCGGCGGCACCCGGTCGAGCTACGTCGGTTCTGGCGGCTGACGGCGGTGAGTCTGGCGCTCTCCGCCGTCGGTCAGAGCAGCTGGGCACTGGTCCGGCTCGTCGGTGGCCCGGACCGGGTGTCCGTTTCCCTGCTGGTCGGCACGCTCTCCCTCGGCGCCATGCTGACCGGTACGGCCGCCCTGCTCAGTTGCCACGGAGCGCCGCGCACCGCAGTGGGCCGGGTCCGGGCCGTGCTGGACGGGGCGATCGTCGGACTGGCCCTGGTCCCGGTCGCCTGGATCGTGGTCCTGCGCGACGTGTCCGGGCCGGGCCGGGAGCAGCCGATGCCCGCCGTCGGGCTCATCTACCCCATGCTGGACCTGATCCAGCTCACCGTGCTCGTCTCGATCGCCGGGGCGTACCGGCCGATGTGGCGGCCACTCACCCTCATCGGGGCGAGTCTCGGCTTCTGCGTGCTGGCCGACACCAGCCACCTCTGGCTGGTCGCCCGGGACGCCTACGTGCACGGACACCCCACCGACCTCTACTGGACGCTGAGCTACCTGCTGGTCGTCCTCGCCACCCGGTACCCGCCACCGGTACCGGTCACCGGCGTCAACGACCCGTGCGCGCAGACCGTCGTACCCTGGTGGCGCCTCACCCTGCCGTACCTGCCGGTCGGGGCCGCGATCGTGGCGATCATGGTGGCCCGCCAGCCCGCCGGGTACGTCCCCACCCTGATCTCGGTGACCGGGATGGCGCTGCTCGGCACGCTGGCCGTCCGGCAGGGCCTCGCCGCGTACGAGAACAGCCGCCTCGCCGGTCGACTGCGCGAACTGGCCTACGTCGACCAGCTCACCGGCCTGCCCAACCGGCTGATGTTCAACCTGATGCTCCAGCGGGCGATCCGCGACCGGCACCGGGTCGCCGTGCTCCTGCTCGACCTGGACGGATTCAAACAGGTCAACGACAGGTTCGGGCACGCCTCCGGGGACGCCCTGCTGACCAGCATCGCCGCCCGGATGCTCGCCGCGGTCGGTACGAACGCGATGATCGCCCGGGTCGGTGGTGACGAGTTCGCCGTCATCGTCTGCGGGCACGAGGCCAACCCGCCCGAGCAGATCGCCCAGCGGCTGCTCACCGCGTTGCACCCGTCAGCCGACGAGGAGGAGGTGGGGGTACACCCGTCGGCCAGCATCGGCATCGCCGAGTACGGCCCGCAGCACGCCGGTCAGGCCGACCTGCTGCGCGACGCGGACATCGCGATGTACGCGGCCAAGGCGGCCGGTAAGTCGGCGTACCGGATCTGCACCCCCGCACTGCGCGACGAGGCGGTGACCCGGGCCGAGCTGATCGCCGACCTGCGGCGGGCGATCGACGAGGGCGGGCAGTTGGAGTTGGCGTTCCAGCCGATCGTCGACCTGTCGACCGGGCGGGTACGCGGTGCCGAGGCACTGGTGCGCTGGCGACACCCGGTGCGCGGGCTGCTCTCCCCGGCGGTGTTCCTGCCACTGGCCGAGGAGACCGGACTGGTCGTCGCGATGGACCGCTGGGTGATGCGGCAGGCGTGCCGGGCCGCCGCCGACTGGCAGGACATCGCCCCGGGCGCCAGTGTGGCGGTCAACATCGCCCCGGCCCACCTGCGCCGCGCCGACCTCACCGCCACCGTCGCCGAGGCGGCCACCTCGGCCGGTCTCGCCCCGCACGCCCTCACCCTGGAACTGACCGAGACGGCGCTGATCGACGGCACCGACGTGGTGCTGGACCGGTTGCGCGAGCTGCGCGACCTCGGGGTACGCATCGCCATCGACGACTTCGGTACCGGGTACTCCTCGCTGAGCTACCTGCACCGGATCCCGGCCACCGATCTGAAGATCGACCGGTCCTTCGTGGCCCGCCTCGATGACGCAAACCCACAGGCGTACGCCACCGTGGAGATGGTCAGCCGGCTGGCGGCAGCGTTCGACCTGGTCGTCGTCGCCGAAGGAGTGGAGACCGACCGTCAGCACGCGGCGGTGGCCGCCGTCGGTTGCCCGCGCGGGCAGGGCTACCGGTACGGCCGACCGGGCAGCCTGGCCGAGCTGCGCCGGGCGATGCAGGCCCGCTGAGCAGCGGTCCGTCGGTCACGCCGACCGGGGGCCGAAGGTCCCGGGACCGGAGGATCTTCGTCTCTGCCGGGCGAAGCCACGCGACGGCATCATTGTCTGTAACAACGAATCGCCGCGTTACCCCGATAATTAGGAGTCGAGTCATGCAGCGTCGGACCCTGGATCTTCTGTTCAGCCTGGGCGGGTTGGCGCTGGCGGGACTCCTGCTGGTGGTCGGTCTGGTCCTGACCCAGAACGCCAACTTCGCCAACAACTACGTCCGTGACCAGCTCAGCGAGCAGCACATCTCGTTCACACCGGCCGACAAGCTCTCCGACGAGGAGAAGAAGTCGGCGTGTCTGGTCGAGTACGCCGGCAAGCCGCTCACCACCGGCAAGCAGGCCGAGTGCTACGCCAACGAGTACATCGGCCTGCACCTCAAGTCGATGGCCGGTGGCAAGACCTACGCCGACCTCGGTGCGCCGCAGAGCGAGCTGAAGGCCAAGGTCGCACAGGCCGAGCAGACCAACGACCCGGCCCTGGCCGACCTGCAGAAGGAACTCGCCGCGATCAACGGCCAGCGGGAGACCGTCTTCAAGGGCGAGACGCTGCGTGGCCTGCTGCTCACCTCGTACGGCTTCAGCGAGTTCGGGGTCAAGGCCAGCCAGGGTGCCCTGGCCATGTACCTCGGTGCGGCCCTGCTCCTGCTGCTGTCGATCGCCGGCCTGGTGCACGGCTTCCGCACCCCGAAGAGCGAGACCTTCGGTGCCCCGGAGCCGGCCCGGACCGCCTGACCCTCCAGCCGACGGCCCCCCTTCCCCGGCAACGCGGGGAAGGGGGGCCGTGGTCGTCGTACCGTGTGCCAATGGACGACCGGATCCTCAAGGTCACCGAGGAAGCGGGGGAGGCTGCCGCCCACCCGGACCCGCCTGCCCAAGCGACTTGACCCTCCCGTAACGGCAGGCGCCACCCTGGTCGGCGGAAGGGAGAGAACCATGGGCCATCCGGTCGGCAGGGTCGCGCAGCTCGCCGGGGTGACGGTGCGCACCCTGCACCACTACGACGAGATCGGGCTGCTGTCACCGAGCGGACGGACCAGCGCCGGCTACCGGTCGTACGACGACGCCGACCTGGAACGGTTACAGCAGATCCTGTTCTACCGGGAGCTGGGGTTCTCGCTGGAGGAGATCGCCACGATCCTCGACGACCCCGGGGCGAGTCCGCGGGTACACCTGCGCCGTCAGCACGAGCTGCTGACGGCGCGGATCAGGCGGCTCCGGGAGATGGTCGAGGCGATCGAGCTCGCGATGGAGGCGAAGAAGATGGGGATCCAACTGACCCCGGAGGAGCGGTTCGAGGTCTTCGGTGACTTCAACCCGGACGACCACGTCGAGGAGGCCGATCGACGCTGGGGGGAGAGCGAGGCGTACCGGCAGTCCCAGGAGCGGGTCGCCCGGTACCGCAAGGAGGACTGGCTGCGTCAGAAGGCCGAGAACGAGGAGTGGGGCGCCCGGCTGGCCGCGCTGATGGACTCCGGGATCGCGCCGGAGAGCCCGGAGGCGATGGCGCTGGCCGAGGAGCACCGCCAGCTCATCTGCCGCTGGTTCTACGAGTGCTCGTACGAGGTGCACACCGGGCTGGCCGACATGTACCTCGCCGACCCGCGCTTCACGGCGTACTACGAGAAGATCAAGCCGGGGATGACGGCGTACGTGAGCGCAGCGATCCACGCCAACGCGATCAGCCAGGCGTAGGTCGCGCGCCCACCTGGCCGGACCACGGTGAGCCTGATACCGCTGGGGTATCAATATGCCTCAGCGGTATCAGGCTCGCACCCGGTTGCCCAACCGGCTACCCCGGGTCGGTCCCGAGACGTGACTGGGCGGCGAGCGGTCGGCCCTTGAAGACCTCCCGGCGGTGCCAGTCAACGTGTGCAGGTGCAGGTGCCGGGGTGCCAGGACGGGGGCGTAGTACCCGGCCGTGCAGGTCGTACAGCGCCAACCCGATGTCGAGACTGTCCGGACTGTCGAAGGCGAACCGCGCTTCCCGACTCACGCGGCGACCGACCGGGCGACGGCCAGCACGTCAGCCGGCAGCGGATGGGCCAGCCGCCAACGGATCCGCATCGGCCGGTCACCGGTGTGCGAGAGGTACGTCATCGGTCCCGCGTACAGGTACGGCGGGACCCCGAGGATGCCGTCGGCGACCTTCGTCTCCCGGACGAAGAGGTGCACCGTCGAACCGCGTGCGGCGTGCTGCACGTACCGCTGGCCGGTGGCCGACCGGGTGGACGTGGTGCTCTGCGACTCCCACTGGAACACCTCGGCGCTGATCGCCCGGTCGGCGTACCGGGTGCTGGGGGAGTAGTGCTGTTCCGACTTGACCAGGGTCACGAAGAACAGGTCGGCCTGCTCGTCCGGTAGCCATTTCACCCCCTCCCGTAGCTGCCCCGGGTTGGGCATGCCGAACCCGGCACATGCCTCGTTGCGGCTGTACCGGGCGTGTACCCGCAGCGGTACGGCGGCCGACACCGGCTCGCCGGTGACCCGGTGGATCCGATTCCGCAGCACCCCGGCGAGCTGACCCAACTCGGCGCACCGCGCCGGGTCGGCCCTCAACCGGCCGAGTACGGCGCCGCGATCCGCCAGCGGTGCCGAGCCGCCCCAGAGCGAGAAGTGCAGCATGTCCACCAGGCGACCGTCCGGCACACCCTCTCCGGCGGCGACCCGGGCCAGCAGGTCCAACCGGTCCGGATCGTCGGTGTGCAGCATCCGGCCGAACGCCCGGCCCAGTTCCCGGTCGTCCGGTCCGGGCGTCGACCGGTCGAAGCCGGCCAGCCGGCGCAACCCGGCCCACCCACCGACGCTTGGCGAGCGGTAAAGGTCCTCGACCTCCAGCCCCGCCTCGGTCAGGAACTCGGCCAGCGGTACGTCCCCGAGCTGCCGCAGCTCCCCGACCAGCCCGTTCCTCGACGACGGGACCGCCTTCCTCAGATTGTCGAGGACGATCTCCTTTGCCACCCGGTCCAGCTCGATGTGACAGCCGCTGGGCAGGTACGGGAAGTCCGCTGCGACGGCCTCCCGGACGGCGCGGCGACTCACCCCGGTCAACGCCCGCCACCGCAGATCGAACCGGAAGTTCGCGTGCTGTCCGCCGATGAAGTCCAACACGGTCAGGCAGGGCTTACCGTCGTCCAGGCGCAGTCCCCGGCCGAGCTGCTGGAGAAACACCGTGGCGCTCTCGGTGGGTCGCAACATCAACAGGGTGTCCACCATCGGTAGGTCGACACCCTCGTTGAACAGGTCGACCGTGAAGAGCACCCGCAACTCGCCGTCCCGGAATGCGCGGATCGACTCGGCGCGGGCGGCGGTGCCGGCGGCCGAGGTCACTGCGGCGGACGGTACCCCGGCCCGGGTGAACCAGTCCGCCATGAACTGGGCGTGCGCGATGCTCACACAGAACCCCAGCGCCCGCATCCGGTCCACGTCGACCTTGTCCCGTACCGCTTGGAGGATCATCCTGGCCCGCGCGTGGTTGCCGGTGTAGAGCCGGTCCAGTTCTCCCGGGACATACCCCTGCCCGCGTCGCCAACGCACCCCGGACAGGTCCACGTCGTCGTGCAGCCCGAAGTACTGGAACGGGGCCAGGAGTTGCCGCTCCAACGCCTCCCACAGGTGCAGCTCCACCGCGACCCGTCCGTCGAAGTGCCGTCGGACGTCCCCGCCGTCCGCCCGGTCCGGGGTGGCGGTCAGGCCGAGCAGCACGCGTGGGTGCAGCCGGTCCAGCAGTTTCGCGTACGTCGGCGCCTCGGCATGATGGAACTCGTCGATGATCACCATGTCGAAGGCGGTCGGGTCGAGTTCCATCCGGTGCAGCGACTGGATCGAGGCGAAGACGTGCGTCCAGGTTGCCGGTCGCTCGCCGCCCACCAGGATCTCGCCGAAGCTGCCGTCCCGCATGACGTGCCGGAACACCGATCGGCTCTGTCGGAGGATCTGCTCCTGGTGGGCGACGAAGAGCAGCGACCGGACTGTTTCGGCCTGCCGCAGGCGCCGGTAGTCCAGGGCGGCCACCACGGTCTTCCCGGTGCCGGTCGCCATCACCACCAGGCTCCGGTACCGGCCGTGCACCAGCCGTTCCGCGTCCAGTTCGGCCAGAATCTCCTGCTGGTAGCCGTACGGGCGGACGTCCAGGCCGGTGATCTCGATCCGCTCGTCACCACCGGACCGCTCCCCGCCCAGCGCCCGGCCCAGCCTCTCCCGGTCCCGGCCGGGGTCGTACGTCTCGAATGCCGGATCGGTCCAGTAGTCGTGGAACGTGGCTGCGAACGTGTCGATGACGTACGGCTGCTCCAGGTTGGACACCCGGATGTTCCACTCCACCCCGTCGACCAGCGCTGCCTTCGACAGGTTCGACGAGCCGACGTACGCCGTGCTGGCTCCGCTGCGCCGGCGGAACAGCCATGCCTTGGCGTGCAGTCGGGTGGTCCGGGCCTCGTAGGAGATCTTCACCTCGGCGCCCAGGTCGGCCAGCCGGTCGACGGCCCGTTGGTCGGTCGCCCCCAGGTAGGTCGTGGTGATGACGCGGAGCCGGCCGCCCCGCCCGATCAGCTCCCGGATCGGGCCTTCCACCAGCCGCAACCCGTGCCACTTGATGAACGCGCAGAGCAGGTCCACCTCGTCGGCGGAGGCCATCTCGGCAGCCACCTCGTGCCCGATGCGCGGCTGGTTGCGGCCGTTGACCAGCAACGCGCCGGTGGCGAGCGGCACGCTGGGGCGTACCGGGAAAGCGACGGCGGCGGGCGGAGCCGGCGGGGCCGCGATCGCGGTGAGCAGCCGGCGGGTGTCTGCGATCCGGTCGGCGGCGCCTGCCGCGCGTGGGTCGATGGCGGCGATCGCGTCGGCCATCCGGTTGGCCAGCTCCACCTGCCGGGCGGCCCGCTCGTCCTCGGGGCCGCCGACCGACCGCAGTGCCCGACGGGCCAGGTCGGCGATGTGCCGGGCCAGGGGCTCGTGGGCGTCGGCCGGGTCCAGGTCGGCCCGGTCGACCAGGTCAGGGTCGATATGCCGGAGCCGTTCGGCGAGTTCGTGCGTGATCAGATGTTCGTAGCTGCCCCGGGGGAGGTCGGTCACCGGGCAAGGGTAGAGCGCGCTCAGCCCGGCAGGTGGCTGGGCGGTCCGCGGATGGCGAAAAGTCTTCGTGATCCATCTGTGACCGGTGGAAACCTTCGCAACCGCCTTGATCGGTGATCTGCTGTGGACATCTCCCCTGGTCGGACAGGCCGCATAGGCGTTCTGTCCGGAAAACCGCCAGGTGGTAACCGGGGCCGTGGAGCACGTCACCGAACGGTCTCCGTGGCCCACAGCAAGGAGGTAACTGCGTGCGGATGACCCGATCGAGTCGGATCGCGGCAACTCTGGCCGGCGCCACCGCGCTGGCCTTCACCGCCTCGGTCCCGGCCAGTGCGACGGATCACGAGAACCTGCCGGGCGAGGCGACGATCACCCTGCCGATCAACGACAGTGCGGCCGGCGGCACCTACAACCAGGACTTCACCCGGGTGTACGCGAACACCACCCCGGACGGCACCCCGGTCTACATCTACGTACCGGCCGGTACGCCGCTGAACGGTTCCGCGCCGTCCGGTGTGGCCAGCCTGGACCCCCAGTTCGACCACAACCCGGCCGACGACTTCACGCCGTGTGCGACGGCGACCTCGGCCCAGTTCACCCTCACCCAGGCGCAGATCAACTATGTCGGCGACAAGCTCGCCAACCAGATCGTGGCCGTGGACGAGGAGCACTTCGGCCCGATGGACGCGGCCGACCCGGACCACCCGGCCAGCGACTCGCTGGTCATGGTGGTCTACAACGTGCAGGACGAGGCGTACTACGACTGCGCGACCACGTCGTACACCGCCGGTTACTTCGCCCCGGACTTCATCGAGAGCCAGGGCATGAACACCATCGTGGTCGACGCCCTGGACTGGGCGAACCGGATCGGCCCGAACGATGCGCCGTGGCGCGACGCCGACCCGGCCAACGACCGCCCCGAGCTGTACGAGGGCACCGTCGCCCACGAGCTGGAGCACCTGCTGCACAACTACAGCGACCCCGGTGAACTCTCCTGGGTCGACGAGGGACTGGCGGACTTCGCCATCTTCCTCAACGGCCTGGACGCCGGTGGTTCGCACCTGTCGAACCACCAGGTCTTCTACGAGGAGACCTCGCTGACCCGCTGGGGCGGCACGCTGGCCAACTACGGTGCCTCGTTCACCTACTTCCAGTACCTCTGGGAGCAGGCCGGCGGCAACGGTGACGGCACCTTCACCCCGGACAAGCAGTACGACGGCACGGCCGGTGACCTGCTGATCAAGACGATCTTCGAGGAGCAGGCCGACGGCATGGTCGGCGTGCAGAAGGCCATCGACACCTTCAACGCGGCGACCGGCGGTAACCTGCGTAGCGCCGAGGACCTGTTCCGCGACTGGTCGGTGGCGGTCTACCTGGACGACGAGGGCTCGCCGATCTACGACATCAAGGCGTTCAACTTCGGCGACCCGGCGGACACCTCGTGGACGATGGACATCGCCGACGGGGTCTTCTGGGAGGGGCGGGGCAGCTACCAGGGCGCCACGCCGGACGCCAAGTGGGCGCGGCTGAAGAACCGTCCGGACACCACCGCCGTGCCGTTCGGCATGTCGGTCGAGCGGTTCCGCAACCCGGGCCCGACGGTCTCGCTGGCCTTCGACGGCGACGACGAGACGGTGATCGCGCCGCACACCGGTGACAACCACTGGTACGCCGGTTACGAGAGCCAGGCCGACAACATCCTGGACGTCGCCGCACCCGCCAACGTCACCTCGGTCGACTTCTGGACCTGGAACTTCATCGAGGAAGGCTGGGACTACGGCTTCGTCGAGGTGCTGGTCAACGGCGAGTGGAAGAGCGTACCGCTGGTCAACGACAGCGGCACGGTGGTCACCACGGACACCGACCCGCACGGCAACAACCCCGAGGGCAACGGCCTGACCGGCACCTCGGGCGGCGAGTACTTCGTCGACGACCCGGTCTACGTGCACCTCACCGCCCAGATCCCGGCCGGCGCCACCGACGTGCGGTTCCGCTACTCCACCGACGCCGCCTACCTGGACACCGGCTGGTTCATCGACGACGTCCGGGTCAACGGTGCCGACGCCACGGTCTCCTCGGCGGCCGGTCAGTGGTTCAGCACCACCGGGGCCCAGAACAACAACTGGACCGTCCAGGTGGTCGCCGGTTGCGACCTGACCCCGGGTACGACCTCCGCCGGTGAGACCACCGACGGTGCCGGCAACCACGTCTACCGGTTCACCGGGGACGGGTTCACCGCCAGCGGACTCAACACCAGGTGCGCCAGCGGCAACCAGGACGACTTCGCGGTCGTCATCTCCAACCTGCCCAGCGGTGACCTGTCGTTCCTCGACGCGGACTACACGTTCCGGGTGACGAACTCCGGCAACAACGGCTGATCCAAGCACCATCCGCTCCACCCGTGGGCCCGTACCGGATCTCCGGTACGGGCCCACGGCTTTCCGGACGGGTCGCCCACCTGTCGTTGGCTGCGGACGGGGTCGCAGCCGGTAGGGTGCCGGAGAACCGTCGGTGCGGAGGTGGGGTGACGGTGCGTACCGAGCTGGAACTGCCGCCGGCGGTCGAGGCCGAGCGGGTGGTCACCGCCGTGCTCGCCGACCTACGCTCCGGCGAACACCGGGGCGTGGTGGTCGACTCACCGCCCGGGGCCGGCAAGTCGACGCTGGTGGTACGCGCCGCCACCGAGCTGGCCGGGGCCGGCGAACCGCTGATCGTCGTTGCCCAGACCAACGAGCAGGTCGACGACCTGATCGACCGCCTCGCCCAGAAGGCACCCGAGCTGCGTATCGGCCGGCTCTCGGCCACCGAGTACCAGCCGACCGAGCGGATCACCCGGCACCCGACGGTCAAGGTCGGAGCCAAGGTCGCCCAACTCGACCAACCAGCCGTCATCATCGGTACGGCCGCCAAGTGGGCCACGGTGACCGAGAGCACCTGGCCCTGGGCGATCGTGGACGAGGCGTACCAGATGCGGTCCGACGCCCTGTTGCGGGTGGCCGGCAGGTTCGAACGGGCCCTGTTCGTCGGTGACCCCGGCCAGCTCGACCCGTTCTCCACCGTCGAGACCGCGCGTTGGACCGGTCTGACCTGGGATCCGATGCAGTCGGCGGTGGCGGTGCTGCTGCGGCACAACCCGGATCTGCCGGTGCACCGGCTGCCGGTGTCGTGGCGGCTGCCCGCGTCGGCGGCGCCGGTGGTGGCGGCGGCCTTTTACCCGTTCACCCCGTTCCGCGCCGGTACCGGGCCGGACGAGCGGATCCTGACGCTGACCGGACCGGGGCCGGGGGACCGGCTCGATGCGACCGTCGAGCTGGCCGCGTCCACCGGCTGGGCACTGTACGAGCTGCCGGCCCGGCACACTCCGCGTACCGACATCGAGGCGGTGTCGGCGTGCGCCGCGCTGGCCCGGCGCATCCTGGAGCGGGGTGCAATGGCGTACTCGTCCGGCGTCACGTCCCCGGTCGACGGGGCGAGGATCGCCGTCGGGGCCGCGCACCGCGACCAGGTCGCGGCCATCCGTGCGCAGCTCGGCGAGGCCGCAGCGGGCGTCACCGTGGACACCGCCAACCGGCTCCAGGGCCGCGAGTACGACGTGACGATCGTGCTGCACCCGCTGTCGGGGCGGCGGGACGCGACCGCGTTCCACCTGGAGACGGGGCGGTTGTGCGTGTTGACCAGCCGGCACCGGCACGCCTGCATCGTGGTGGCGCGGGCCGGGATCGCCGAACTGCTGGACGCCCACCCGTCGACCGAGCCGGTCCACCTCGATGTGCCGATCAAGTTCCCCGACGGCTGGGAAGCCAACCAGTCGATCTTGGGAAAGTTGATGTCCATTCCCTTGCAGGGAACCTGAGATGGCCGGCGATCTGGCACACCGCCGGCTCGCGAAGGCGTACGTCCGACGCTGACGGTTCTGCCCCGTTTGCCGGCAGGTGGTTGGATGGCGCCGATAGCGCAGGAACGACCGGTCGCCTGAGAGGTATGCCGGTAGCGGAGGGACGTGTTCATGACGGTGGTACTCCGGCGGCACCGGTTGATCACGATGGTCACCGGGCTGACCCTGCTCGCCGGGGTCGGCGCCTGCGACAGCCTGGCCCCGCCCGACCAGGACCCGTGGCTGGCCGGGGCGTCCCGGGAGGGGCCGGCCGCCGCCTGGACCGTCCGGGTGGCCATCGGCGGGCACCAGGTCGCCGTGCTGGGTGACGTGGTGGTGGTCACCGACGAGCGGGCGCTGCTCGGCCTCGACCTGGCCACCGGCCGGCAGCGGTGGCGGCGGGACGTCGCCGGGGAGTACTCGATCAGCGTGGCCGGTGGTCTGGTCGCCCAGCAGACCAAGGACGGCCCGCTGGAGGTGGTCGACCCGGCCACCGGGTCCACCCGGTGGCGGGACGACCGGCCCGGCTGGCGGCACGTCATCCGGCAGGAGGCGGTGTACGCCGACGACTGCGCGACCCGGCCCAGGGCGAAACAGGCTGGTTGCGTGATCGAGTCGCGTGAGCTGGCGGACGGGGCGACCCGGTGGAGGGTGCCGGCCACGGTCAGCGGCGTCCGGGACGACCAGATCGGTTCCCGGGTACCGGTCGCGCCGGCCTCCGGGCGGTACCTGCTTGCCGGTATCGGCGACCGCGCCCGGCCGTTCGGCGCGGTCGACACCGGGACGGGACGACCGCTCAAGGGGCGCATCGGCCTGAATGGCTGGTACGCGTTCGTGGTCGACGACGTGCTCGTCTCGACCGATCATGACCCGCCCCGGGGTGACCGGCGCTGCACGGTCACGGTCACCAGCGTGGCCGCCGCCAACGGTGCCGCCCGCTGGTCCGGTGCCATCTACAGTGGTCAGCGCTCGGACAGCGAGTGTCACAAGACGCTGGCCGACCGGGAGAGCGGGGCGGCCTTCATCGGTACCGGCTCCCGGGTGGCCGCGGCCACCGAGGGCGGTCGGCCGCAGGTGGTCGACCTCGCCACCGGGGACACCGTCTGGGCCGCCGACAAGCCGGGGGCCCCGATCGACGGGTACGGGTCCGCGCTGCTGGTCCGGCAGTACGCCGACCAGGGGCCGTTCAGCCTGCTCGACTTCGACTCCGGTCAGGAGCGCTGGACAGTACCCGACACCGGGCTGCCCGGTGGTTCGGCGAGCTGGGCGTCGGCGGTGACCGGCGGGCTGGTCGCGGTCAGCGGTGCCAGCGGTGACCGCCCGTTCGTGCTGGTCTACGACGTCGACAGTGGACAGCAGCTCGGCAGGTTCCCCAGTTGGCTCGCGGGGGCGGGCGACGACTGGGTGGCGGTCACCCGGGGCACCGGCGTGAAAGAGCTGATCCTCGAATTCATCCGGTTCTGACCGTACTGACGTGGTAGGCGGCGCCACGAGGGTGCCGCCCACCCGCCCGGTGAGCCGGACCGGCCCGACTCCAGGTCAGTAGAGCAGGTACGGCTGGCGTTGCCGGTCGAACGCGGCCAGCTCGTCGGCCCAGGCGCCGACCACGTCGACCACGTCCGCCCCCGCGTCGATCATCGTGCGCAGTCGGGGCGACCCGGTGAGCTTGTCGATCCAGTACGGTCGGACCGCGTCCCAGCTGTCCTGCCGCCAGGCGAACGCCGGGTACTTCCGTGCCTCCACCAGCATGGCGACCGCCGTCCGGATCGGGTCGAAGGCGGCCCGGTCGACGATCTTCACCTCGACGCCCGCGCAGAGCTTGTTGAGCAGCGCCGGTTTCTGCCCGGCGGCGATCGGCGAGAAGTACGCCTCGCGGAACTCCACGCCCGGCAGGTCGCGGGCGTTGAGCCGGTCACCCCAGTGGTAGTCGAAGTCGGTGGCCAGCCCGCCGATCAGCTCGAACGGGCGGCAGGTGCCCCGCCCCTCGGTGATCGACGCGACCCCCTCGAAGAGGCAGGTGCCCGGGTAGACCAGGGCGGTGTCCGGGGTGGGCATGTTGGGGCTGGGCAGCACCCAGGGCAGGTCGGTGTCGGCGGCCAGCAGGTCGCGTTTCCAGTGCCGGCACTGCACCACGTGCAGCTCGACCGGGCCGCCCACGTCGGTGGGCAGGAACTCGGCGTTGAAGAACCGGGCCAGCTCACCGACGGTCATCCCGTGCTGCTGGACGATTTCCTTCAGCCCGACACCCGAGGTGTAGTCCGGGGTCATCATCGGCCCGTACGCCCGGCCGCCGACCGGGTTGGGCCGGTCGAGGACGACGTACCGCAGGCCGACCCGGGCGGCGGCGACCATCGAGGTGTACATCGTCCAGATGTAGGTGTAGAACCGGGCACCCACGTCCTGGATGTCGAAGACCACGGTCTCCACCCCGGACCGGGTGAACATCGACTCCCATTTCGCCTGGGTGGCGCCGTACGCGTCGTACACGGTGATGCCGGTGCGGGCGTCGATGCCGGTGCCCTCGCTGCCGCCGGCCTGCGCCGAGCCCCGGAAGCCGTGCTCCGGGCCGAAGGCGGCGACCACCTCCACCTTGCCGGCGCTGTGCATCAGGTCGACCAGGTGCCGGTATGCGGAGTCGACGCCGGTCGGGTTGGAGATCACCCCGACCCGTTGCCCGCGCAGTTCGGCGAAGTCGGTGCGGACCAGCGCGTCCAGGCCGGTCTCGACCCGGCGGATGCCCGGCTCCGGGCCGGGGTCGCTGCCGGGCGAGGCGAGGGCGGGCGAACCGACGGTGGTGGTGGCGAGCGCGCCGGCGGTGACCGCCCCGGCGCCGGTGAGGAAGGTTCTGCGTTCCAAGGGGATGCCTCCCGGGTCAGCCCTGATCCGACCTTCTGAAAGTTAGCTACATGCGGGTGTCCGGTCAAGGAAAGTTAGCTACAAATGGCCGCCATCGCCACCGCCATCGCCATCGCCCCGGTCGGCTGGCTAGGGTCGGCCCATGGACAGCGGGTCAGTTCGCATCGACCGGGACAGTGCCGACGGTGGCAGCATCGTCCGGCCGCCGGTCCGGATCGACCCGTGGAGCGCCGACGACCTCGACCTGCTGCGCCGGATCAACATTCCCGAGATGAAGCGGCACCTCGGCGGGCCGGAGACCGCCGCGCAGGTGCTCGCCCGGCACGAGCGGTACGTCGGCTTCCCGGCCACCGGCCAGGGCTGCATGTACCGGGTCGTCCTGCTACCCGGGCCGACCTCACTCGCCGGGGCCGGCCACGGGGAGAAGGTGGGCAGCGTCGGCTATTTCGAGAAGGTCTGGCACGACGAGACGATCTACGAGCTGGGCTGGGCGATCCTCCCGCCGTACCAGGGCAGCGGGCTGGCCACCGCAGCGGTGCGGGCGGCTCTCGACGCGGCCCGCGCCCGGCGGACCCACCGGTGGGCCCACGCCTTTCCTTCGGTGGACAACCCGGCGTCGAACGCGGTCTGCCGCCGGGCCGGCTTCGAACTGGTCGGCGAGACCGACTTCGAGTTCCCGAAGGGGCGGCTGATGCGCGCCAACGACTGGCGCATCGACCTGACCCCAGGCTGAGCCTGACCGTAAGGAAGGGCCCCCGCTTAACGCATTCGGTATAGGAAGGGCCCCTTCTTAACGCCTCAACCGCCGACTCCGGCTGAGGCGGGGGCAGCGCCTCAGTCGGGGAGGTAGTCGAAGGTGTCCGGGTTGGGCCCCTGCCGCCCGGCGTCGCCCTGGTCCAGGCTGGTGATCCGCTCCATCGCCGTGTCGTCCAGTTCGAAGTCGAAGATCCGGAAGTTCTCCTCGATCCGTTCCGGCGTGTTCGACTTCGGGAAGACGATGTCACCACGCTGGATGTGCCAGCGGAGTACGACCTGCGCCTGGGTCCGTCCCGACTGCTCGGCGATGTCCACGATGGTGGGATCGCCGAGTACCCGGCCCTGGGCGATCGGCGACCAGGCCTCGGTCTGGATGCCGTGCTTGTGGCCGTACGCCCGGACCTCCTCGTTGCCGAAGTACGGGTGCACCTCGATCTGGTTGACCGCCGGCACCGTCTCCGCCTCGGCGGCCAGCCGTTCCAGATGCGCCACCTGGAAGTTCGACACCCCCACCGACCGAGCCCGCCCGTCCCGCTGGAAACCCTCCAGAGCGCGCCAGGTGGCGACGAAGTCACCGTCGTACCGGGTGGGTAGCGGCCAATGGATCAGGAACAGGTCGACGTAGTCGGACCGCAGTGCCGACAGGGTCGACTCGAAGGCACGACGGGCGTCCTCCGGCCGGTGGAACCCGTTGTTGAGCTTGCTGGTGATGAAGACCTCGGACCGGTCCAGGCCGGACGTCCGGACCGCTTCGCCGACCTCGGCCTCGTTGCCGTACATCTGGGCGGTGTCGATGTGCCGGTAACCGACTTCCAGCGCCCTGCGTACCGCGGCGACGGTGTCCTTCGGTTCGACCTGGTACACCCCGAAGCCGAGCTGTGGAATGGTGTTGCCGTCGTTGAGCGGGATGTCGGGAATCGCGTTGCCGGCCATTGCACTCCTCTTCCTCGTTGTCGGGCGTCCCGGTCCCGGTCGCGATCCCGCGCGTCCGTCCGTGCCCACCCGGGTGTCGTACCCCGTCGACCGGTTCTCGTACCTGTGGAATGGGCCATCATCACGGCAGGTCCGGGCGATCCGCGACGCCTGGTACGACCCGACCGCTCCCGGGCGGCCTGTCCAAAATGACGCAATTGCGTACTATCGTGCTCGGTGGCAACCTGGAGGAGCGCCTCGCCGCGCTCGAAGCCCAGATGGCGGCGCTGACCGCACGGCACACCGCCGAGCCGCCCCCGGCCGCAAAACAGGCGCAGGTCGAGGCGCAGGGCGCGCTGGCCCGACCGGTCGCTGCCGGGCGGCCAGCTCCGGTGGTGGGCCGCCGCCGGCTGTTCCACCGCCGTTGCCCTGCTCGTCGCTGCCGTGGTCGTGTCCGGTGGCAGGTGTTAATAAGGGGCCCTTCCTCTACCGAAAGCGTTAATGGGGGGCCCTTCCTTACAAGCTAGTGGGCGATGAGGAGGAGGACGGCGCGGGCGCGGAGCAGGTAGTTGGTGCCCTGGCCGCCGATCAGCGCCTCGCTGCCCGGGGCGGCGACCTGGTTGGCGCCCTCGGCCCAGTTCGAGGTGTCGGTGACCCGGTACCACTGTTTCCCGGCTGGCGGCGCGGGCAGCACGAAGTTCACGTCACCGGACCAACCGTTGTAGCCGACGTAGATGGCGGCGGCCGGGTCGCCGAACTCGGTGCCGTCGATCCGCCAGGCCAGGGCGTGGTTGCCGGCGTTGCCCAGTACCCGGCGTCCGGGGCGGTACCGGCCGGGGTGTACCAGGACATCTGGGGCAGCCCGTTGCCGTTGCCGTCGGTGTCGCGGTAGAAGTCGACCGGACGCAGGGCCGGGTGGGCGCGGCGGAACGCCGCCAGCCGGGCGGTGAAGGTGTGGAAGTTCTGCTGGTCGGTGTCGGGAGTCCAGCCCAGCCAGTTCGCCGACGAGTCCAGGTTGTACGGGTTGTTGTTGCAGCGCACGCCGCGCAGGTACTCGTCGCCCCCGGTGATCATCGGGGTGCCGGCGGAGAGCAGCAGGAGCGCCTGCCCGGTGCGCGCCGCCCGGCGCTGGTCGGCCGCGACCCCGCCCTGGTCCCAGGAGATGTTGTCGTCGCTGCCGCCGTCGCTCGGCCCGTACGGCCACGGCTGGGTGTTGTTCTTGCCGTTGCAGGCGTACAGGTCACGCAGGGTGAACCCGTCGTGGGCGACCACGAAGTTGACCGAGTTCCACGGCCGGCGCCCGTCGTCGCCGTACAGGTCGGAGGAGCCGGCGAACCGGGTGGCGAGCTGCCCCGGGGTGACGGCGTCGACGCCGAGCCTGTTCTGGTCGCGGCGCAGCGTGTCCCGGTACTGGCCGTTCCACTCGGACCAGCCGGCCGGGAAGTTGCCGACCTGGTAGGTGCCGCTACCGAGGGCCCACGGTTCGGCGATCCAGTCGACCCCGGTGCCACCGCCGGCCGGTCGGGGCGGCATCTCCCGGGTGATCCGGTTCAACGCGGTGCCCGGGTCGGTCCGGCTGAAGCTGAAGCAGCCGTGCTGGCAGGTGTTGCCGAGCACCGAGGCCAGGTCGTGCCGGAAGCCGTCGACGCCGAGGGTGTTCTTCCAGTACGCCAGCGAGTCGATGATCAGGTCCTGGGCGACCGGGTGGTAGCTGTTGTAGTTGCCGCCCACCCCGGTGTTGTCCCAGGATCGTTGCCGGTCGGCGGTCAGCGAGTAGTAGGTCGGGTTGTCCAGTCCACGCCAGGACCAGATGTCGTACCGGCCGCTGTCGTACTCGCCGTCCTCCCCGGTGTGGTTGTAGACCACGTCGAGCAGGACCTTGATGCCCGCGCCGTGGAACGCCTTCACCATCTGCTGGAACTCGCGGGTCGGTCCGCCGGGGGAGCGGTCGTAGGCGTACCGGCGGTCGGGGGCGAACCAGTTCAGGGTCATGTAGCCCCAGTAGTTGTCTCCGGCGGTGCCGGTCGGGTCGACGTCGTTGGTGTCGTTCTGGGTCTCCTGCACCGGCAGGAACTCCACCGCGGTCACCCCGAGCGAGGCCAGGTAGCCGGCCTTCAGCGCGGCACCCCGATAGGTGCCCCGGTAGGCGGCGGGCACCGCCGGGTCGTTCATGGTGAGGCCACGGACGTGTACCTCGTACACGATGTCGTCCTTGAGCGCGCGGGTCGGGCGGGTGCCGACGTCCGCGGTGGGTGCGGCGAGCACCGCACCCTTCGGCGCGTGCGGGCCGCTGTCCCGGTTGCGGTACGTCGTACCGGAGGCGTAGAGGGTGCGGTCGGTCATCCCGGGGCGCAGCGGGTCGTGGCTGATCTCCCGGGCGTACGGGTCGACGAGGAGCTTGTTGGGGTTGAACCGGTTGCCGGCGGCATCGACGTCGCTGATGAACCCGGCCGACGAACCCGGTGTCCAGGATGTGCTGTACGGCCAGTTCGGGCCCCAGGCGCGGTAGCCGTACCAGACGGTGCCGGTGATGCCGTACGTGTCGCGGAGCGTCGCCACGCTCACCGTCCGGCTGAACACGTCGGTGGTCTCCTCGGTCAGCACGTAGCTGATCCGTTCCGCTGCGCCGGTGGGGCTGGCGTAGAGGTAGACCGCGATCCGGGTGGCTGCCACGGAGTGGACCCGGAAGGTGATGGTCGTGCCGGTGGCGTCGTACCGGGCGCCCAGTCTGCGGGCGTCGATCGAGGCGGTGGCCGGGGCGGCGGCGGGCAGGACGACGCCGAGGGCGGCCAGCGCCGTGCAGAGGGCGGTGGCGAGGATGCCGGCGCGGTGCGGACGTACTCTGACGCTGGGCATGACGGGTCTCCCGGACGGACCGCCGGCGGCGACGCCGGGCGTCGCCGCCGTACCTGAACGTTCCCCGGCACCCGGTTGGCCGGGTGCCGGTCGGTGCCGCGCCCTGCAAGATCAGAGCACGATGCCCTGCAAGATCAGAGCACGATGCCCTGCAAGATCAGAGCACGATATCTGTAAATATTTGCAAGTATTGCAGTGAAGATGGCAGCCGGTTTCCGGGGCGTAAAGGGGTCCGGGTGGCGGTTCCGGCCGGCCGGTGGGCGCCGCTCAGGCCCCTGCCGGCCGGCTGTGGGCTGCTGGCTTAGCGGCCGGCCCGGCGGGCCAGCAGGGAGCGGCGCCGGCTGTAACCGAAGTAGATGACCAGGCCCAGCAGGAACCAGGCCGCGAACCGCAGCCAGGTCTCCGGGGCGAGGAAGGTGATCAACCAGACCGAGAAGATCACGCCGATCGCCGGGACCAGCGGCATGCCCGGCAGTCGGAAGGTCCGGGGCGCGTCGGGGCGGTTGTACCGCAGCACGATCACCGCGATGCAGACCACGACGAAGGCGAGCAGGATCCCGATGTTGGTCAACTCGGCGGCCTCCCGGATCGGCAGGAAACCGGCGATCACTGCGGATGCCACGCCGACGATCCAGGTGACCCGGCTCGGCACCCGGCGCACCGGGTGCACCTTGGCGAACCACGCGGGCAGCAGCCCGTCCCGGCTCATCGAGAACCAGACCCGGGTCACCCCGAGCATGAAGGTGAACATCACGGTGAGGATGCCGACGATTGCACCCACCGCGATGATGCTGGCCAGCCCGGAGAGTCCGACCGAGGCGAAGGCCGAGGAGAAACCACTCTCCGGGTCGATCTCGGTGTAGTGCTGCATGCCGGTCAGCACCAGGGTGGCGAGCACGTAGAGCGCCATCGAGATGCCCAGCGAGTAGAGGATGGCCCGGGGCATGTGCCGGGTGGCGTCGCGGGACTCCTCGGCCGCCGTGCTCATCGCGTCGTAGCCGAACACGGCGAAGAAGACGGTCGCCGCGCCGGTGAGCGCCCCGGAGAGCCCGAACGGGAAGAACGGCGAGTAGTTCGCGGTGTTGATGTAGAGGAAGCCGACCAGGATCACCATCAGCACCACGGCGACCTTGAGGGCGACCACGACGGTCTCGAACCGGGCGGCCGACCGGATGCCCAGGTTGAGCAGGAACGCGATGAGCAGGCAGAGCAGCACCGCGAAGAGGTCCACCACCCGGCCCTCTCCGGTGCCGGGCGCACCCAGCATCCAGGCCGGCAGATCGATGCCGATCTGGCCGACGAGGAAGCCGAAGTAGCCGGAGATGCCGATCGCCACCACCGCGACGATCGCGGTGTACTCCAGCAGCAGGTCCCAGCCGATGAACCAGGCCACCAGCTCGCCGAGGACGACATAGCTGTAGGTGTACGCCGAGCCGGCCCGGGGGATCATGCCGGCGAACTCGGCGTACGACAGGGCGGCCGCCGCGCTGGCCACCCCGGCGATCAGGAACGAGAAGAGGACGGCCGGTCCGGCGGTCTGGTTTGCCACCGCCCCGGCCAGGGCGAAGATCCCCGCCCCGATGATGCCGCCGACCCCGATCGCGGTGAGCTGCCACAGGCCCAGTGACCGGGCCAGCCCGGCACCGCCTCCGGCGGTGTCGGTTTCGTCGGTGACCTTGTCGATCGGCTTGCGGCGGAACAGGCCCCTGTTGCCGTCGGGTGCCGGTTGTCCGGAGGTCATCGTCGACCCCTCTCGCTCGC
Organism: Micromonospora sp. CPCC 206060; assembly: GCF_036906895.1. NCBI lineage: Bacteria > Bacillati > Actinomycetota > Actinomycetes > Micromonosporales > Micromonosporaceae > Micromonospora > Micromonospora sp. CPCC 206060. The sequence goes on along the minus strand of NZ_JBAKHU010000010.1, from coordinate 80,070 downwards.
GGGCTGCCATGGGGGTGCCGCCGCCAGCATCCTGACGACGCCAGGGATACAAATTAACGCAGTTCGATTGTTTCGGTGGGTGCGGCAGGTCCGGCCACGTCCTTCCGGTGCGGCCCGGCACCCGGCTCAACGGCGTACGCCGAATCAGGTTGCTGTCGCCGTGGTGCGCACGGCCGGCTGGTGGCCCTGCGGGCCGGCGGCGTGGCCGCCGGGTGAGGCGGTAACGTCACTGGCCGGGCCCGGTGGAGGGAGTCGGCGTGGCGCGTGGCGGGGTGTTCTGCCTGGAGGGGCAGTGGCACCGTGATCTCAACGACCGCGGTTCCGTCCTGCCGACGCTGGAGCTGCTGGAGCGGCTCGGCAAGATCCGCTTCATCCACAAGGACGCCGCCACCCCCGACGAGTTGAACTTCTTCCTCGACCGCTGGCTGCTCAAGCAGTACGCCGACTACCGGGTCGGGTTCTTCGCCATGCACGGCGAGCCGACCCGGCTCTGCCTCACCGACTGGCACTCCGTGGACCTCGACGACGTGGCCGACCGGATGGCCGGCCGTTGCGAGGGTAAACGGCTCTACTTCGGCAGTTGTTCGGTGCTGCGGGCCTCCGACGCCACCCTGAAGGACTTCCTCGCGGTCACCGGGGCGGCGCTGGTCTGCGGGTACACCCGCAAGGTCGACTGGGTGGAGTCGGCCGCCTTCGAGACGGTGCTGCTCGACGTGCTGGCCAACGGGCACCGGCACAACGCGGCGGAGCTGCGGATGGATTCGGCGCACTGGGCGCCGCTCGCGTCGTACCTCGGGTTCCGGGTGATCTACGCCAACGGCCGGGCCTGGCGTCCGGCCGGCCGGCCCCGGGTACCGGCCCAGTCCATCGCCCGCTGACCACCGCCGGACGTGGCCGACTCTTTCCCGGCGGGTCCGCCCCGGGCGTAGTACAACAGACCGGTGACACCGAACATCGCGACCAACCAGCAGGTCGACCGGGACGCCCTGATCGGGTTCCTCACCCCCCGGCACCGGGCGGTCATCATGACGTTCCGCCGGGACGGCCGGCCCCAGTCGTCCCCGGTGACCTGCGGGGTGGACACCGGGGGACGGATCGTGATCTCGACGTACCCGGAACGGGCCAAGGTGCGCAACCTGCGCCGCGACCCCCGGGTCTCGCTCTGCGTGCTCTCCGACGACTGGAACGGCCCGTGGGTGCAGGTGGACGGCACGGCCGAGGTGCTGGACCTGCCGGAGGCGCTGGAGCCACTCGTGGAGTACTTTCGCCGGATCTCCGGCGAACACCCGGACTGGGACGGGTACCGCGACGCCATGCAACGGCAGGGCAAGTGCCTGATCCGGGTCACCATCGACACCTGGGGACCGGTCGCCACCGGCGGCTTCCCGGCCCGGCTCGCCGACTGACGTCAGTATGCGGCGGTGAACCGGGCGTCCGCGAACCGCGGGTGCTCGATCTCGTCGACCACGGCGACCGCGAAGTCCTCGTAGCTGAGCACCGAGCGGCCGTGCTCGTCGGTCACCGGGCGGTCGCCGCCGGTCCGGTACCGTCCGGTGCGTTCGCCGGGATGGAACTCCAGCGGCGGCGGGGAGAGGTAGGTCCAGGTGACGCCGGTCGACGACCGGTAGTAGTCGAGCGCGTCGGCCTGACCGGTCGCGGCTTCCCGGTACTGGTCGGGAAAGTCGGGAGCGTCGAGGAACCGGGTACCGTCCGGGGCCAGCAGGGTCGCCCCGCCACCCAGGTGGATGATCCGGGGCGCCGCCGGCACGTCCCGCAGCGTGGTCACCAGCGTCTCGGCGGCCTCCCGCCAGGGCGTACGGCCGGGGCCGCCGATCGCCACGACCAGTGCATCGGCCAGCGGGGCGAGCTCCCGCACCGACCGGGCCGAGGTGGCGTCACCGGGGACCACGGTGACCTCCGGCGGCAGATAGGTCACCGCCTCCGGTCGGCGTACCGCCGCGGTCACCCGGTGGCCCCGCCGCACGGCCTCGGCGCAGACCCGGGAGCCCAGGGTGCCGCCGGCGCCGAACACCACGATGTTGCCCACCTGACCGCCTCCCGTACGCCGGCTGAGCTGCCCGGGCAGGCCGCCCGCCTCCCAGGCTACGAAGCCGCCCGTACCCACGTGGCCGGAACGGAACACTTGGCGGACGTCCCGTTCGAGCTACCGGGTCGGTAGGCGTCGATTCATGTCGCTACCGTGATCGAGGCGTGTCCGAGCGTGACACGCGTAGGGAGAACCCCATGAGGTGAACATCGGGATCAAGGGGCGGGGCAACAACGTGCCGGCTGCCTTCGACGGTGCGCAGGTGATCACCGGCAAGTTCCACTGGTCCGGCTGGGAGGACGTGCTGGTCTACTACCCGGACGGAGTCAATGCCGGTGCCGGCACCGTCATCTCCGGTGAAGGGGACGGGTCGGTGTTGCAGACCCAGTTGAGCGCCAACACGAACAGGATCGACCCGCAGGGTCTCCAGGATCCGTACGGCAACAGTCCGCTGCGGTTGGCGAACGGGTACGATGCGGACGGAGTGGAGCCCCTCGCTCCCGATCTGATCAGCGTCACCGGTGACCCGGTGAACGGCTACGGACTGACCTATCACCCGAGTATGCCGCTGAACGGTGTCTACTACGGCAACTACCGGCTCACCGTGACCACCCCGACCGGCGGCACCGACTGGCAGAACTGGGCGATCGCCAGCACCCGGGTCGCCTCCGGGGTGGCCCTGTTCCTGCGTAACCAGGCGACGGGTGCGCTGTACCTCTGGCAGGGGGTGACCGTCGCCGACAACGGCGACGGTACCGGCACGGTCACCCGCACCCAGTTCGAGATCGCCGCGAACTGGCGGACGGGCGAGTCGCTGACCGCCCTCCAGGCAACCGACATCAACGGTGACGGGGTGCCGGACCTCTGGACCGTCACGCCGGACGGCACCGCCACCGCGTACCTGATCTCGGGTTTGAACGCCGGTGGTACCGCGACCGTCCAGGCGCAGCCGGCCCAGACGCTGAACTGACCGGTACGGGTCGGGGCCGTGCGCGCTGCGGCGGCCCCGACCTGTACGGGGGTGGTCTACTCGACCAGGGCCGAGTAGACCAGTTGCCGTAGCTGGGAGCGGAGCGGATGGGTGCTCGACGGCATCAGCTGGGTGAAGAGCAACGCGGTGACCTCCTCGGCCGGGTCTACCCAGAACGCGGTGCTGGCCACTCCGCCCCAGTAGTACTCGCCGACGCTGCTGGCGCTCCGGCTCGGCAGCGGGTCCAGGACCACAGCGAAGCCGAGCCCGAAGCCGATGCCGTCGAAGACCGTCTCGGCGAAGCCGCCGACCGACAGCTCACCCAGGTCCCGGCCGCCGGGCAGGTGGTTGCGGGTCATGAAACGCACGGTCCGGGGAGCGAGCAGGCGTACCCCGTTCCACTCGCCCTCGCGGAGCAGCATCTGGGTGAACCGGTGGTAGTCGGCGGCGGTGGAGAGCAGGCCGCCGCCGCCGGAGAGAAGCCGGGGCGGTTGGTGCGCCAGGGTGCCGATCCGGTCGTAGCGGACGGCCCGGCCGCTGCCCGGATCGGGTACGTAGAGCGCGGCGAGCCGCTTCGCGTCGGCGTCGTCGGCCCACCACCGGGTGTCGGTCATGCCCAGCGGTGCGAAGATCCGCTCGGCGAGGAAGGTGTCCAGCGACTGCCCGGAGACCACCTCGATCAGGCGACCCAGCACGTCCGTGGCGACCGAGTAGCCCCAGGCGGTACCGGGCTGGAACAGCAGCGGCAACTCGCCGAAGGCTGTGCAGGCGGTGGCGAGGTCGACGTCGGCCGGTGGTAGCAGGTCGTAGCCGGCGGCCCGGTAGAGGCCGTCGACCACCGAGGTCTGCATGAAACCGTAGGTCAGACCGGCGGTGTGGGTAAGCAGGTGCCAGATCCGGATCGGCTCGGTCGCCGGCACGGTGTACGGCTTGAGTGCCGAGCCTTTCTGGTAGACCCGAACGTCGGCGAACTCGGGCAGCCACCGGCTGATCTCGTCGGTCAGCTCGAAGCAGCCCTCCTCCCAGAGCATCATGGCCGCGACCGAGGTGACCGGTTTGGTCATCGAGTAGATCCGCCAGAGGGTGTCCGGCTCGACCGGCAGGCCGGCCTCCCGGTCCCGCAGCCCGTACGTCGAGGCATGGGCGATCTCACCCCGGCGGGTCACCACGATCTGCCAGCCGGCGAGCCGGCCGTCATCGACGTACCGCTCGAAGTGCCGGTCGATGCGCGCCAACCGCGCCGGGTCGAAGCCGACCTGATCCGGGTCGACGGTCCGTGCCACGCTCATCGCCCGAACCTAACGTCTGGTCGGGGCGGGGAAAAGTGTCGGTGCGACACACTAGCCTCGACCTGGTGGTGGAGCTGACCGAGGACGTGACCTTCCGCGACGACGACTGGTACGCGGAGGAGTTCGTCGAGCGGCACTTCTCCCGATGCCGGTTCCTCCACGTCGACCTGACCGAGGCGGTCACGCGGGGTGCGGTCTTCACCGAGTGTGTCTTTGGCAATGTGCAGTTCAACGCGTCCCGGCACACCGACTCGGCCTTCCTACGCTGCGAGTTCAAGCGGTGCAACTTCTTCGAGGCCGAGTTCACCGGGTGCAAGCTGGTCGGCAGCAGTTTCGTGCAGTGCGACCTGCGGCCGTTGCGGGTGACCGGCGGGGACTGGTCGTACGTGGTGCTCCCCGGGGCGGACCTGCGGGGCGTGGCCTTCTCCGGGGTCCGGATGCGGGAGGCCGACCTGACCGGGGCGAACTGCGCCGACGCCGCGTTCACCGGGGTGGACCTGTCCGCCGCCCAGTTGCACGCCGCGCGGCTCACCGGGTGCGACCTGCGGGGCAGTGACCTCACCGCGCTCGATCCGACGGCGGTGGAGGTCGGCGGGGCGGTGATCGACCCGGATCAGGCGTTGGTGATCGCCCGGTCGCTCGGCTTCGAGATCCGCTGACCGGCGGTGGCTCCGCGCGGTGGGGAGGCGATCATCCATTCCGGATGGGATGCTGTCCGACATGGCGTGGTGGTCAGATCTGGTCAAGGAAGAGCCGGAGTTCGCCGAGCGGGTGCGGGCCCGGTTCTCCGTCCGCAAGCACGGCACCATGGCGACGTTGCGCCGCGACGGTTCGCCCCGGATCAGCGGTACCGAGTTCCAGTTCGACGACGACGGTGAGCTGCGGCTGGGCAGCATGCCGGGCTCGTTGAAGGCACGCGACCTGCTCCGCGATCCCCGGGTGGCGCTGCACTGCCCGACCGAGGACACGCCGGAGGACGATCCGGGCTCGTGGGGCGGGGACGCCAAGATCGCCGGTCGGGCGCACGAGGAGCCGGCCGCCGAGGACGGGTCGCACCGGTTCCGGATCGAGTTGACCGAGGTGGTGCTGACCCGGGTGGGGGAGCCGTCGGACCACCTGGTCATCGAGAGCTGGCACCCGGGCCGGGGGCTGACCCGGCGTAAGCGGCACTAGGCGGTCGGGACGTCGACGGACGCGTTGCGGCCGTCGAGCAGGGTGTGCGCGACGACCAGCCGGTTACCACCGGCTGACGGCGCTGTTCCGTCGACCTACTCCGTAGCCGGTCCCGCTGCCCGTATCGTGCCGTTATGACCCAGCGGGCGGGGGGAGCGTACCGGTACCGGCGGCTGCGGCGAGTCCGCCTGCTGACCGGCCCCCCGCGCTGCCCAGAAGTGCTGCGGACCTGACCGGTGCCGGACGTTGCCACCCTGGTGGTGCCCCTGTGGGCGTGGTTCGCCGTGTCCGTTCTCCTCGCGGCCATGCTCACCGTCGACATCCTGCTGCACCGGGACAACCACGTCATCGGCGTCCGGGAGGCGCTGCTCTGGTCAGCCGTCTGGATCGTCGCCGGCATCTCCTTCGGCCTGCTGCTCTTCGCCTGGCATCCGGAGGCTGCCGGCGTGTACTACGCCGGGTACCTGATCGAGAAGGCGCTCTCCATCGACAACGTCTTCGTCTTCGCGTTGATCTTCACCTACTTCAAGGTGGCCCCGCAGTACCAGCACAAGGTGCTCTTCTGGGGGGTTATCGGCGCGCTGATCTTCCGGCTGGGCTTCATCTTCGCCGGGTCGGAACTGCTGGAGAGGTTCTTCTGGACGGCGTACGTCCTCGGGGTCTTCCTGATCTGGACCGGCTGGAAGATGGCCTTCAAGCGCCAGGAGGACATCGAGCCCGAGCGCAACCTGTTCGTACGGCTGGTCCGGCGGCTGATATCCATCGATCCCCGCTTCCACGGTGACCGGTTCCTGGTGCGGGTCGACGGCCGTCGACGGGCCACCCTGCTCCTCGTCGTACTCGTCGCGGTGGAGGCCACCGACCTGGTCTTCGCGGTCGACTCGGTCGCCGCGATCCTGGCCATCACCACCAACACGTTCATCGTCTGGACCGCGAACGCATTCGCCATCCTCGGCCTGCGCAGCCTCTACTTCTGTCTCGCCGAGCTGCTGCGTCGCTTCGCCCACCTGCACTACGGGCTCGCCGTGCTGCTCGCCTTCGCCGGGGTCAAGCTGATCCTGGCCGAGACGCCGGTCGGCAAGCTCCCCGTGCCGGTGACCCTCGGATTCATCGTGCTCACCATCGCCGTGTCGATCGGCTGGAGCGTACTCGCCACCCGGCACGAGAGCCGTGGTGGCGGGAGGGCGCGCCCCGACCGTCGGCCCTGACCGTGGCTGTCAACGCGGGCCTCACCGCCGGGACGGGGCCGCCGGTCGGGCCGGATCTGCCAGGAACCCGGCAGGAAATTCGCGCACCTCGATTCCGCAGCGTTACCATGCGGGGACGGTGCGCGATCGGTGGGAGTGTCGGTGGCGGATGGGTCGGCCGGTCCCCGGCCAGGGCCGACGGGCCCGGCGGACTGCTTCGACCGGTCCCTGCTGGTGCACTGCGGTCCCAGTCAGATCGCCGAGGCCGCGACCGTCGCCGACCAGCCGGGCAGCGGCCTCGTCATCACGGCTGCGGCCGACCGCCGGCGGACCTGCCTCGACCAGGCCCGTCGCCTGGTCCGGAGCGGCCGGTTCCCGCGCCCCCTCCTACTCGACGCCGGTCGGTACACGGGTGTAAGGCGCTGCGACGCCCGTACCCCGTTCAGTGACTGGTGGATCGACAGCCAGCGGGAGCTGGGGCTGCCCGTGCTCACCGACTCGGGGTACGTCGCCGCCGGTGACGCCGCCGGCCTGTGGCACCTGCTCCAGGCCACGGCGCGGCTGGGCGACGCCATCGCCCTGCTGCCCCTGCACATCTCCTGGCTGACCCGTACGGATGCCCGGCGGACCCTCACCCGTTACGTCGCGCTCGCCGGGGTTCCGGTGGCACTGGTCCTGGAACATCCGGCGGACCCGTTCGCGGAGCCGGGTGCCGTCGAGGGCCTGCTGGAGGTCCTCGACTGCGGGGTACCGGTACTGCTGCTGCGCTGCGACATCTCGGCGCTCGGTGCGCTCTGCTGCGGAGCGACGGCGGCGGCCGTGGGCACCGTCCCCGCGCTGCGCCACCTCTACCCGGTGCCGCCGGTGTCCGGCCCGGCGCCCCGGGTCGGCCGGCCGTCCGCCATCGTGGGGCGGTGCCTGGCGTACCGGCGGACCGATGTCATCGCCCGCACCCAGGCCCTGTTCCCGGAGGCGGGACTGTGGACGTGTGACTGCGAGACCTGCGACGGTCGGGACCTGAGCTGGATCGACCGGCAACCGCAGCACCGCCGGAGCCTGCTCGCCTTCCGGCACTCGCTGCGGGTGCTGTTCGACCTGCGGGACGGGATCTTCCGGTCCAACCTGCCGAACAGCCGGCTGAGCTGGTACTCCCGCTGCCGGGACGCCATCTGGCGGCACGCCGACGTGCGGTGGCCGGTGCCCGGGATGTTGCGCCGCTGGGAGGCGGCCCTCCCGGCGCTGCCGGTCACGCGACTGGAGCGGCTGGACCGGCAGCGGCCGATCGCGTTGCCTGCTGACCGGCCGTTGCCGGTCGCGTTGCCTCCCGTCCCGGCCGCTGCCGATCACCCCGCCGGCGGGCCGGGACGGGAGTAGCGTGGGCACGGGGGCGGGAAGGGGACGCCATGACAGCGGGTGAGCAGGTGCTGGACAGCCCGGAGGGCTGGGTCGCCGAACACATCAACCGGTACGTCGCCACTGGCGGCGCCGAGGGGCACGAGTGGCGACCGGGGGTCTTCACCCTGTTGCTGACCACCCGGGGCCGGCGTTCCGGCAAACTGCGCCGCACGGCCCTGATCTACGGTCGTGACGGCGACCGGTACGCGGTCGTCGCCTCCCAGGGTGGTGATCCCCGGCATCCCGCCTGGTACCTGAACCTGCTGGACGATCCGCAGGTGGAGGTGCAGGTGGGTGCGGAGACCTTCCGCGCCGTGGCCCGAACCGCCGACCCGGCGGAAAAGGCCCGACTCTGGCCGGTCATGACGGCGATCTGGCCGGCGTACGACGGGTACCAGGCGAGGACCGACCGGGACATTCCCGTCGTGCTGCTGGAACGCGGGTGATCTGACCCGGCTCCCCCGTGCGAGGGAGGTGTTCCCCTCGATGGCGGGAGCCGGGCATGCGCCGTCGCCGGCAGGCTGGGCGGTATGACGACAGCCGTGCGACCGGCCCTCCCGGCTCACGGCGCCGGTTCACCTGCTCAGGTGTGGGGAATGGTGATCGCGATGGTCGCCCGCCCGCGCCGTACGCGCCGACGGCGCCGGGGGTGCGGTCGGTGAACGGGGGCGGGCCGGCCGTGGCACCCCGTCCGGTCGGTCCGGGGCTCGGCGGGGACCGGAGAGGTCCCCGCCGAGCCGCGCATCCCAGGGGCGACCAGGTCAGCAGGCCCAGGGCAGCGGGTACCGGTCGTCGCTGCCGGGCAACGTGGCGGTGCCGCCGGCCGCCATGCAGACCAGGACCTCCGTCGGGGTGTCGGTGACCCTGATCTGCCGGACCGCGCCGGCCGGCAGGATCAGTGCCTGGCCGGCGCGTACGACCTCGGTGCGGTCGGCCACGGTGACGGTGAGCGCACCGCTGACCGGCATCCACACCTGTTCCCGGTCGATCGTGTGCACCGGGCCGGTGGCGCCGGTTGGCATCCGTACCCGCCAGGTACTCAGTTCGTGGCTGCCCTGGCTCGGGGCCGCGAGCCCGCTGATCGTCCCGCCCGGGGAGGTGGTCGTCCGGGCCTCGGTCTCGTCGACAATGTTCATCGTCACTCCTGAGTCAAGCGTCTTTACTCGCTGGCCCGGCTGAGTAAAGCGGCTTGACTCGCGTGTGTCAAGATGTCCCCATGCCCGACGCCGACCCGCTTGCCGACGCCGAACTCACCTTCCTGCTGGGGATGGGCTTCCAGCTCGTGCTCGGCGAGTTCGTCGAGCGGGTGGCCGCCGCAGGGTACGCCGATCTGCGGCCGGTGCACGGCATGGTGTTCCAGGTGCTCAAGGGCTGCGGGGCGACCAGCAGCGAGCTGGCCGAGCGGCTCGGGGTGACCAAGCAGGCCGCCGGGCAGATCGTCGACGACCTGGAGCGACGTGGGTACGTCCGTCGCGAGCCGCACCCGGACGGTGGGCGCCGCCGGCTCGTCCTCCTCACCGACGCGGCGGTCCGGCACCTGGCCGTCGCCGGTCAGGTGCTGCACGGACTGGAGAGTGAACTGGCCGACCGGCTCGGCGCCGCCGACCTCGCCCGGCTCCGGGAGGTGCTCGCCCGGCTGATCCGCGACCGGTCGGGCGACCGGCCGCCGCCACTGCGTCCGGTCTGGTGACGCGCCCCGTCCGGTCTGTGGGCGCGGCTGGGACAGTTTGTCCGTCGCGCTGCGTGGATGCTGTCGTAACTTTCTGCTGACCGATCCGTAGTCCCCGATGGAGGGTCCCCAGATGATCAGCAGCTCCACCCGCACCGTCCGGTACGCCGGCCAGGGCGACACCAGCGAACAGCCGGGGGAGGTGCTCGGCGAGATCCCCCTCCCGCCGTACGTGACCGGCGAGGACGCCCAGTTCGCCGTCCGGGCGGTGGTCGTGCATGCCCCCCGTCGCTGGTCCGGCGGTACGGTCTGCCGCAACGACGCTGCTCCGTACCCGTGCCGGCTGAACCGTTGGGGGCGGCGGGTCCTCGCGCTGCGCGGGCTGCGTCCCGCCGAGATCGAAGCGCTGATCGAACACGGCGACCCGGCCGCCGTGGTGGGTCCGGCCGGACGGCCGGTCGCATGACGGCCGAGGCTCATCCGCGTACCCCCGGACCACGCCGGCCCGTGGTGGCCGTGCCCGGCCCGGGCCAGCCGGCGGACGCGGTGACCGAGGTACCCCGGTTGCCGGACGCGCCGTCCGGAGCAGCCCGTCCGGAGGAAGCCGGTTCCGCCCCCCGGGGCAACGTACGTCGCTGGGTGGTCCACCTGCCCACCACGGTGACCAGTCTGGACGCGGCGATGTCCCTGGTCGAGCGGATTCGGGACTGCCTGGGGCATGTGGATGTGATCGACTTCGGTGCGGCCACGCTCTCCGACAAGGACCGGTTGATGGTCCGTCATCAGGTTTTCTGCGACCGGCCGCTGGATGACCTACGGCGCTGCGGACTGCGCCACGAGCACGCTGGCGTCTGCCGGGGCAATGAGGACGGTTAACAAGGGCCCCTTCCTATACCGAAAGCGATAAGAAGGGGCCCTTCCTTACATCTCAGCAGGCGGAGGGTTTCACCCAGGAGCATTCGATGTCGGCGGACGGGGGCGTGGCGTTGTCGGGCGCGCGGTCCGGTACGCGGCGGGCGCCGGTACCGCCCGGGGCCGCTGCGCCGGAGCGTTCGGTGTACCCGGCGAGCGTCACCGCGATCTGGTCCTCGATGCTCTTCACCGACGAGGCGAGGTAGTTGTTCAGCACGATGGAGAAGGCCAGCAGCCGGCCGTCGGCGTCGGTCACATAGCCGGACAGCCCGGATACCCCGGTCAGGCTGCCGGTCTTGGCGTGCACGTTGTCCGCCGCGGCGGTGCCCCGCATCCGGCTGCGCAGCGTACCGCCGACGAAGCGTTCCGGGTTGCCGGCGACCGGCAGGGCGCGGTACCAGGTGTCGAACCAGGGTTCGGCGCGGACGGCGACCAGCAGGTCGACGAATTCGGCGGGCGGGACCAGGTTGCGTCGGGAGAGCCCGGAACCGTCCCGTTGGCGCAGCGTCGCGGTGTCCATCCCGGCGCGGGCGACGTACCCGCTGATCGCGGCGATCCCGGCTGGCCAGGTGCCCGAGCCGGAGACGACCCGACCGATCTCCTTGGTCAGTACCTCGGCGTGGCCGTTGTTGGAGAGCTTCATGAACGGCACCATCAGCTCGGCCAGCGGCATCGAGTCGTGCCGGGCCACCGGCCGGGCGTTCTCCGGCGTGGCCCGGCCGAGCACGGTCCGCCCGAGTACCTGTACGCCGTGCCGGCGCAGTGCCGAGCGGAACACGTCGGCGGCGTACCCGGTCGGCTCCCAGACGGTCATCCAGTCGCTCTCCGGTGCCGCGCCGAGCGCGATCTGCCCGGTGACCACGATGGTGTTGGTGCCGTGGGTCCGCTCGAACGACACGGTCGTCGGTCCGGTCGGCACGGTGGTCGCCCGGTTGTCGATCCGGACGTACCCGGTGGCCGGGGTCAGCGTCACCACCGGGGGCGCGCCGGCGGTACCGGCCGGGGCGGCGTTGACGATGACGGTGCCGGCGTCGTAGTCGGTGTCCGGGGCCACGGTCAGCGCGGAGACCTGCGCGGCGTAGTAGTACGACTCGTCGTCCCAGGTCCAGTCCGGACCGAGCCGGGTGGGGTCGTAGCGGGTGTCGTCGGCGACGAGGTTGCCGGTGACCACGCGGACGCCGGAGCCGGCCACGTCGGCGGCCAGCCGGTCGTAGTCCGCGGCGAGCATTGTCGGGTCGCCGCCGCCCCGTAGGTAGAGGTCACCGTTGACCAGGCCGGCCCGGTGGGCTCCGGCCAGGTGCACGTCGGTGGTGAAGCGGTGGTCCGGGCCGAGCAGTTCCAGGGCGGCGGCTGCGGTGAGCAGTTTGGTGTTGGATGCCGGGACCAGGCGGCGGTCACCGTTGCGGCTGTAGAGGGTGCGGCCGGTGGCGGCGTCGGCCACCACCACCCCCGCCTGGGCGCCGGTCAGCCGGGCGTCCGCCAGCAGGTTGTCCAGAGTCGAGGTGAGCTGGACCAGGGCCGGGGGTGGGGCCTCGGCGGTGGCCGTCGGTGCGCCGGCGGTCGCGGCGGATCCGACCAGCGCAACCAGGGCGAGGGTACGGACGAAGAGGCGACGATGCATGGGCAGATGCTGCCATGAAGGTATCTGCCAACGCATAACATGACGCGAAGGTTTTTTCCAAGACGGTGGTGGCCGGGATCAGGCGGAGCGGGGCTGCTGCGGTGGCTCCTCCGGCTCGCCCCGGTAACCCCGCCCCACGCTCAGGATCACGGGGGCGACGGCTGCGGCGAGCGCACCGCCGAGGAGTGGGAAGACGACGAACACCCAGAGTTGGCGCAGTGCCGTACCGCCCTCGAAGAGTGCCGGTCCGAGCGACCGGGCCGGATTGACAGAGGTGCCGTCGAGGGTGATCCCGACCAGGTGGACGACGGCCAGGGCGAGGCCGATGGCCAGTCCGGCGAAACCGGCGTGCTCGACCCGGCTGTTCACCACCAGCACGACCAGGACGAAGAGGAAGGTCAGGACGCCCTCCAGCACCATCGTCCCACCGAGGTTGATGTGCTTGCCGTAGCCGTTGGTGCCGAGCACACCGGTCTGGTCGACCACGGCGCCCCAGCGGGTCAGGCCCCACAGGATGAACCCGGCGGCGGCCGCGCCGAGAAACTGGGCGATCCAGTAGGCCACCGCCCCGACCGGCGAGATCTTGCCGGACAGCAGTACGCCCAGGGTCACCGCCGGGTTGACGTGGCTGCCGGAGAGCGGGCCGATCGTATAGACCAGCGCCAACATGATGAAGCCGAACGCCAGGGCGACCACCACCACGCCGCCCTCCTGCCGAGCCGCCACCGCACTGCCCACGCCGAAGAAGACCAGCAGCAGCGCGCCGAGGAATTCGGCGGCATAACGGCGTGAATCGTCCATTACGCCATGATAGGTGTGATTTGCAGGTGGTGCGGGAACTCCGGTGGATGGCCGGGCCGCCCCCGGGCAGGCCGGGTGAGAAGAGCCCGTTCCGTTTGACGGATCGGCCGGCAGCGGGCAACGTGGGGGTCGAGGGCCCGTTCGCTGCCCGTCCCGTCGACCGCGTACGACCTGCGGCGACCGTCGTCTCCCGCCGTGTGCTCGTGAGCGGGCTGAGCCAAGCCTGCACCGACGACCGCGAAACCGAGATACCACGAGGAGTCCGAGATGCTCACCATGACCGACAACGCCGTGCTCGTGATCCGTGACCTGACCGCCCAGCAGTCGGTACCCGAGGTGGGTGGGCTCCGGATCGCCTCCGATCCCGGCGCCGGGTCGCTCTCCATCGAGCTGGTACCGCAGCCGGCCCAGGGCGACCAGGTGGTCGACAGCAACGGGGCCCGGGTGTTCCTCGACTCCGGCGCGGCGGAGCTGCTCAACGGCACCTCGATGGACGCCGAGGTCGACGACGAGGGCGTCATCCAGTTCGGTTTCACCGAGAAGGCCTGAGCCGTATCAGCCAGCAGGATCGGGACGACATCAGCCAGCAGGATCGGGACGACCCGGCCGGCGCGGCCGGGAGGACCGGTGGCGTCAACCGGCCCGCCGGTCCTCCCCGCCCCGGGGTGGCCAGCTAAACCGGCCGCCGCGGGTTGCCTGCCGGCCCGGACGTCCGTCGCCGGACCGCCGTACGCCGGGCGACTCGGAGCCGGGCCCCGGCTGCCGACCCGGTGTCGCCGGCCGCCGTAGGTCGGTCAGCACCTGGGCCAGGTGGTGCGAGGTGCTCCACGCGGTCCAGTTGCTCGTCGACCCCGGGCCCGCCGCATGCCGGGCCCGGCGCAGGATCTCGTGGTCGCCCCAGGAGAACCCGGCGCCGGCCGGCGGCCAGTACGGCGCGGACACCAGGGTCCGGCACAGATCGGTGAACCGGTGGTCACCCCGGCCACCGCGGCGCGACCACCGGTAGATCCACCAGGTCTCCTCGGCGGTGTAGGCCATGGTGGGCAGCCGGTCGGCGGGTACGTCGAACGTCGGCAGCGCGGACCGTACGCCGTAGTCGCCGAAGTCCACCCGGAGATCGGCCAGGCGCTGCCAGAGCAGCCAGTCCCAGCGGGGCAACCGGGCCGCCTCGTCGGTCGGCAGCATGCCGAGGGTGGGCGGCATCGCCCCAGCGGTCACGGTCACCGAGCGCCACGCGTGCCGGTGGGCCCAGCCGACCAGCCGGCGGGCCCGGGGCTCGGCGGTCCGCACATCCGCCGCGCAGCAGACGTCGGCCAGGTCGATGACCAGGTCGCACTGCTCGGGTACCAGGCCGGTAAGCCGCCAGATGCGTTCCACCGATCCGGTGGCGGCGTCCGGCCCGCCCCGGTCGGACCGGGCCCGTAACCGCACCACGGCCCGACGGAACCAGGCCCGACTCGCCTCGCCGTGCCGGGCCAGCCGCTGGTCGCTCTCCGCGAGCCCGATCACCGGCAACAGGGGTACGCCCCAGCGGGCCAGGTCGGGATCCGGTACCCCGCCGGGATCGACCCCGACGACGAGTCCACCGGGGAGCCGGGCGCGCAGGTCGGCGGCGATGTCCGGCGCGGTCCGGCCGGCGGGGATCTCCAGTAGCGGGGTGAGCAGCGGTACGCTGCTGCCGTCCAGGTGGCCCAACGCGTCCAGCTCGCCGCGTCCACCCTGGAGTATCGGACGGTAGAGCGGTTCCGTCCGGTCGGTGTGGCCGGGCCCCATACCTAAATCTAGCCATCCATCGGCGAATGTCACAGAGTGGATGCGTTGCGGGACGGGCCGGAATTCGCGCGACCGACCTGCTGGCAGGTCGTAGCATCGACCGATGCCCGAGGCACCCTTCCGATACCGATCCCCTGACGAGGACAGCGCCCGGTGGAGCGGGTTCCCCTTCCGGGACGGGGACATCGTCATCAGTACCCGGTCGAAGAGTGGTACCACCTGGGCACAGATGATCTGCGCGCTGCTGGTCCTGCAGACCTCGGAGCTGCCGGCGTCGCTGACCACGCTGTCGCCGTGGCTGGACTGGCTGGTGGAGCCGCGCGACGAGGTGTACGCCCGGCTCGCCGCCCAGCGGCACCGCCGGTTCATCAAGACCCACACCCCGTTGGACGGGCTACCGCAGGATCCCCGGGTGACCTACCTGGTGGTCGCCCGGCACCCGCTCGACATGGCCGTCTCCCTCTACCACCAGGGTGCCAACATCGACCGGGCCCGCCTGGCCGAACTGACCGGTCAGGCCGCGACGGCCGGGCCACCGCCGCGTCGCCGGGATCCCCATGAGTGGCTGCTCTCCTGGATCGACCGGGACGTGGATCCGCGCGAGGAACTGGACTCCCTGCCCGGGGTGCTCCTGCACTACCGGGACGCCTGGGCCCGGCGTGCCGAGCCGAACGTGGTGCTGATGCACTACGACGACCTGTCGGCGGACCTGGCCGGCCAGATGCGCCACCTGGCGGACCGGCTCGGCATCGAGGTTCCGGCACCGGTCTGGCCGCAGCTCGTCGAGGCGGCGACCTTCGACCGGATGCGCCGCCGGGCCGACCAGGTCGTGCCGGACCCGTTCGGCGTGTTCAAGGACCGCGACGCCTTCTTCCGCCGGGGCGGCTCCGGCGCCGGGCGGGAGCTGCTCAGCGCCGACGAGCTGGCCCGGTACCGGGCCCGGGTGGCCGGGTCGGTGCCGGCGGACCTGCTGGACTGGCTGCACCGGGGCCGCTGACCGCCCCCGGCGGGCTGACCTGCTCGGTGCGCTGACGAGGCGGGGCGCCCCCGATGGTATCGGGAGCGCCCCCGCGCCGGTCGGACGTCCGCCCTCAGTCGTCGTCCCGGTCGTCATCGTCATCGTCGGTGTCGTCCCGGTCGTCGTCGGCCGGCTCCTGCTCCGCCTTGACGATCGAGCCGTCGTGCCGGTCCACCTCGATCTCGTGTTCGGTCGTGCCGTTGAGGATCTCCACACTCCACACGTCGCGGTCGTGCTCCCGCTCCGCCTCGATCTCGGTGATCTGCCCGCCACCGGCCCGGGCCAGGGCGATCTCACCGGCCCGCTGCGGACTGACCTGGTCACCGGCCGCCGGGTCACCGGTGGCCGGGGCGGTGCCGGTCGGCACGGGAGCGGTGGAGGCAGGGCCGCCGGGCGTGGGACCGGTCGCCGACGGGGCGACCGACGGCTGGCCGTCCGGCGTGGGGGCGACCGTCGCGGCGGCGAGCGCGGGCCGTCCACCCTCACGTCCGGCCGTGGTGACGCCGAGGGCGGTACCGGTCACCGCGAGGACGGCGGCGGCGCCGGTGGCCGCCACGATCAGGGACGTGCGCTTCATCGTTACCTCCGATGGTCTCCGTGACTACCTCTGGAGCATTCCCGGTCGGCGGATAGCGGTGCGCTGTGTGGACCCTAACGCCCGGTTAAGGTTCCCGTACCCGGTCAGCGGGGCGGTCCGAGGTGCAGCCGTACGACGGCACCGCCGGTGGTCCCGGTACCCAGCTCCAGCCGGCCGCCGCTGGTCTGCGCCGCCCGTCGGGCGATGTCCAGGCCGAGCCCGGTGGAGTCGTTCCCGCTGACCCCCCGCCGGACCAGTCCCGGTGGTATTCCCGGTCCCTCGTCGGCCACGGTCAGCACCACCCGACCGTCCTGTGGGGCGAGCCGGACCTGGAAACCGGTCCCGTCCGGGGTGTGTGCGAAGACGTTGGCGAGCAGCGCGTCCACTCCGGCGGCCAGGTCGTCGGCGGCCACCCCCACCGGCAGCGGGCCGCCGGCCAGGTCCAGGGTCACCGTGCGACCGGTGTCCTCGGCGAGTACCGACCAGAACGCCACCCGCTCGCCGACCACGGTCGCGGCGTCGCAGGTGGCTGTGGTCGGCGGTGCGGCCCGCCAACGGGCCTGCCGGATCAGGCCGGTGACCGTACGCTCCAGTGCGTCGACCCCGGCGGTGATCCGGGCCACGTCGTCGGGATCGCGCAACGACTCGGCCTCCAGCCGGAGCGCGGTCAGCGGGGTCCGCAGCCGGTGGGACAGGTCGGCCACCTGCTCGCGTTCCTCGCGGAGCAGCACCTGGATGCGGTCGGCGAGGTGGTTCAGCGCGCCGGCCACCTCCCGCAGCTCCGTCGGGCCGGCCGGGGTCGCCCGGGCGGTCAGCTCGGCGTTGGCGAGCCGGTGGGAGAC
Source organism: Micromonospora sp. CPCC 206060 (assembly GCF_036906895.1). Lineage (NCBI taxonomy): Bacteria > Bacillati > Actinomycetota > Actinomycetes > Micromonosporales > Micromonosporaceae > Micromonospora > Micromonospora sp. CPCC 206060. The sequence goes on along the minus strand of NZ_JBAKHU010000010.1, from coordinate 62,796 downwards.
CCCGGAGAGGGCCACGATCGGCCGGACCAGGCTGCGGGCCAGCCGGTCGGCGACCAGCAGGCCGAGCAGGAGCAGCAGTACGCCGAGCGCCGCCAGTACCAGCCAGGACCGGGCGACGCCGCTGGTCAGTTCGGTCTCGTCGACCACGGTGCGGATCACGGTGGTGCCGCCGGGCCGGCCCTGTACCGCGATGACCACCTCGCGTCCGTCGTCGGTCCGGGCGGTCAGGCTCTGTCCCCGCGCGGCGAGGGCCACCGCCGGGGTACGGCCGGCCGGGGCGCCCAGCACCGACCCGTCGGGCAGGAAGATGCTGACCGGGCGCCCCGACTCGGCGATGAGCTGCTCGACGGTGAGCCGGACGGTCTCCGGGTCGGCGGTACCCACCACCGGGACGAGGCCCTGCACGTCGGCGGTCGCCCGGACGGTGGCCCGGTCCTCGGCGACGGTACGCACCAGCAGCGCCAACGGGACCAGGAAGGCGATCACGGTCAGGCAGGTGGTGGCCGCGACGAGCAGCGCCAGCCGCCGCCTCACCGGCCCGGCTCCGGTGCGTCCAGGCGTACCCCGACCCCGCGCACGGTGTGCAGGTAGCGCGGCTGCTGTGCGGTTTCCCCGAGCTTGCGGCGCAGCCAGGACAGGTGGACGTCGACGGTCTTGTCCGCTCCGCCGTACGGGATCTGCCACACCTCGGTGAGCAGTTCCCGTTTGGTCACCACCTGACCGGCCCGGGTGGCGAGGTGGTGCAGCAGGTCGAACTCACGGGGGGTGAGTCCGACCGGGACGCCGTCGAGGCGTACCTCCCGGGCACCGGGGTCGATGACCAGCCCGCCGACGACGACGTTGCGCTCTGCGGTGCCCCCGGCGGGGGCGGAGCGGCGCAGCACCGCCCGGATCCGGGCGTCGAGTTGCGCGGCGGTGAAGGGTTTGACCAGGTAGTCGTCGGCGCCCGCGTCGAGTACCCGGACGATCTCGGTCTCGTCGTCACGGGCGGTGGCCACGATGACCGGTACCCGGCTCACCGCGCGCAGCATCCGCAGCAGTTCGCGGCCGTCGAGGTCGGGCAGACCGAGGTCGAGGACGACCAGGTCGGGCCGGTCGTCGAGGGCGTCGCGGAGGCCGTCCATCGCGCCGGTCGCGGCGGCGACGGCGTGTCCACGGTCGCGGAGTGCCCGGAGCAGGGGGATCCGGATGGTCGGGTCGTCCTCGATCAGCAGCAGGCGGGCCACCCTCCGCAGGTTAGCCGGTCCGGGTGGGGCGGCCGACGACGTTAACCGTCCGTTAGGGGTGACCGGGCCGGGTCTTAGTTGAGGGTCGGGCATAGTCGGGGGATGGGTCGCCGTACGCTCCTCGCCGTCGTGGGCTGGTTGGCCGCCGCCGTGCTCGCCACCGGGATCGGGCTGGGCGCGATCCGGCTGGTGGGGGAGAGCATCACCGGTACGCCCGGCGGGGTGCGCGATGCCGCCGAGGTCGAACGGGCGCTGGCCGGGTCGCCGGAGCCGACCCTGGATGCCGGATCCCCGTCCGCCGGGCCGACCGGCCCGGGGGTGGACTCGGGTGCCCGGCGGTCGTTTGCGACGCGGGGCGGCAGCGTGGTGGCCGAGTGTGCCGGGCGGGAGGTCCGGCTGGTGTCCTGGGCGCCGGCGCAGGGTTACCGGGTCGAGGAGGCGGACCGTGGCCCGGACGACGACGTGGAGGTCACCTTCGACGGCCCGGGTGGACGCTCCGAGGTCAGGATCGTCTGTTCCGGGGGCGTACCGGTGATCGGCGCGGACGACTGAGGCAGCTTGCTGGATGATAGCTGAGCTTTGCTCGCTTTTCTGGCCTACTGTCCAAGATTGTACAAATTTGCCGCTGGCCGGTCGGTGCTCCGGCGGAATAACCTATGGACATAAATAAGTATTGATCGTGCTCAAAGGGAGAACCTGGGCAGATCAGTACCGGGCGGACCCTTCTCTCGCGGATCCCGCCACCCCGTCCACGCAAGGAGCACCCCATGTCCGACAAGTCCCAGCAGTCCACCGATCAGATCCACGACCAGCCGCCACCGACCGAGGCCGAGCTCGGCGAGGCCGGCGCCGCACTCGTCCCCGCCACCGTCTCCGGCATGCCGCCCACCGCACAGGTCTTCTTCGCGGTGGTCGAGTCCACCGGGCTCCTGGTCCGCGGGTTCGGTGCCGTCGCCGCCGCGCGCATCGCCGTCGGCACCTACGTGGTCACCTTCAGCCACGACATGACCCGCTCGGCCTTCGTCGCCACCACCGGGCTCACCGGCAGCGTCGGGTCACCGCCGGACGGCCGGGTGGTCGTGGTCGGCCGGTTCGGGGTGCCGAACGCCGCCTTCGTGCAGACCCGGGACGGGGCCGGCAACCTGGCCGACCGCGCCTTCCACATGGTGGCCGCCTCGTGACAGCCACCCGTTGACGGTCCGCCCCGCTGGTCCCCGTCGTGGCCGGTCCCCCTGGTCGGGCCGTGGCGGGGACCGGCCCTTTCCCACCTCCGGCCGGCGGACGGGGAACGGACGGTCGGCCGGGTCCGGACACGAGCGCGCGGCGGCGCCCGACCGTAGTCGTCGCGTCGCCGCGCTCTGGCCGTCTCCCACCACCGCAGCCCTTGCGGCGGTACGCCGGCGGGGACCTGGCTCGACCGGTACCGTCCTGCCGGTCCCGAACTCTCTTCCCGCTGACACCGGGGACAAACCTGGTGGTGAGGCAGGTTCCGTCGGTGCGTGACCGGATGCTCCGCCGGGTAAGACGGCCCCATGGAGCATTTCACTATCGCCACCGTCGCCGAGAAGAGCCCGGACTTCCGGCGGGTGCTCTGGACCGGGAAGCAGACCCAGCTCGTCGTCATGACCATCCCACCGGGCGGTGAGATCGGCGAGGAGGTCCACGAGGGCACCGACCAGATCCTCACCTTCGTCAGCGGGGTGGGCGAGGCGCGGGTCGCCGGCGAGAAGAAGCCGGTGGCCCAGGGCGACCTGGTGGTCGTACCGGCCGGCACCAGGCACAACTTCGTGAACACCGGCCCGAACCCGCTGGTGCTCTACACCGTCTACGGGCCGCCGGAGCACGCCGACCAGGCGGTGCACCGGAGCAAGGAGGAGGCGGACGAACTGGAGGCGGCCGGCAAGGACGAGCCGCCCACCGCCTGAGGCGTCGGTTTGCGGTACGCCGGGACGGGTACGCCACGGCGTGCCGCAGCGTCCGCAGATCGCCGACTACGGCTTCCTGTCGGACTGCCGTTCGGGTGCACTGGTCGGCCCGGACGGCTCCGTCGACTGGTGGTGCCCGTCCCGGTTCGACAGCCCCTCGGTCTTCGGGCGGATCCTCGACCCCGCCGCCGGATACTGGTCGCTGGCTCCGGCCGGAGTGGGCCGGCCCGGGTACCGGGTCCGCCGGGAGTACCACCCGGACACCCTGGTGCTACGGACCGTGCACGACACTCCGCAGGGCAGTGTCGCGGTGACCGACGCGCTCGCCGCGCAACCCGGTGCCCGGGGCCACGAGCTGGGCATGAACTCCCCGGCGGTGCTGCTGCGGGTCGTCGAGGGGCTGCGCGGGACGGTACCGATGTGCAGCGAGTTCGTGCCCCGGCCCGAGTACGGTCTGCTCACCCCGTACCTGCACGGGCGGCCGGGCGGCACGGTGCTGGCCGCCGCCGGACCGGTCACCCTCACCCTGCGGGCGGCCGGGGTGCCGTTGTGCCCCGGGGACAGCCGGGTGGTCACCCCGTTCCAGGTCTCCGCCGGTCAGGTGATCGGTTTCGACCTGTCCTACGCCCCGGCCTACGGGGAGCCGCCGGCCGTGCTGGAGCCGGTCGACGCCCTGGCCGAGACGGTCCGGGCGTGGCAGGCGTTCCGGCAGACGCACCGCTACGACGGGCGGTACGCCCCACTGGTCCGGCACAGTGCGACCGTCCTGCAGGGGCTGACCTACGCCCCCAGCGGCGCCGTGGTGGCCGCGCCGACCACCTCGTTACCCGAACTGATCGGCGGGGACCGCAACTACGACTACCGCTACTCGTGGCTACGGGACTTCGCGATGACCCTACGCGCGTTCTGGGTGGCGGCCTGCCCGGACGAGGCGTCCCGGCTCTTCGCCTGGGTGGCCCGCTCGATCGGTCGGATCGGGTACGCCCCGGTGCCGGTGCTGTTCGGCCTGGCGGGGGAGCGGGACCTTTCCGAGCGCGAACTCGACCACCTCGCCGGGTACGCGGGCAGCCGGCCGGTCCGGGTCGGCAACGACGCCTGGCGACAGCGCCAGCTTGACGTACCCGGAGAGGTGATCTCGGCGGTCTGGCAGCTGCACCACCTGCTCGGTGCGGAGCTGGACGTCGAACTGCGGGAGATGGTGATCGACCTGGCCGGGCAGGTCGCGGCGACCTGGCACCTGCCGGACCGGGGGATGTGGGAGACCCGGGACGCCGACCGGCACTACGTGTCGTCCAAGGTGCTCTGCTGGGTGGCCCTGGACCGGGCGGTCCGGCTGGCGCCCCGGCTCGGCGACCGGGCCGACCCGGCCCGGTGGGCGCGGGTCCGGGACGAGATCCGGGCCGCGGTGCTGGAGCAGGGCTGGAACGAGCGGGTCGGCGCGTACACCGGATCGTTCGGCTCGCCCGAACTGGACGCGTCGGTGCTGTTTCTCCCGGTGGTGCACTTCCTGCCGGCGGACGACCCCCGGATGCGTGCCACCATCGGCGTCATCGAACGGGAACTGGGCACCACCGACGGACTGGTCCGGCGCTGGTCCACCGATCCGGCCGGCTTCGTGCTCTGCTCGTTCTGGCTGGTCGAGTGCCTGGTGATGGCCGGCGAGTACGAGCGTGGTCGGGCGTTGTTCGAGAAGGTGGTCACCCGGGCCAACGACGTGGGCCTGTTCGCCGAGCAGGTCGACCTGGACAGCGGTGCCCAACTCGGCAACATGCCCCAGGCGTTGTCCCACATCGGACTGATCAACGCGGCCTGGCGCCTGACCGATCCGTCCACCGTGTAACGCTCCGTGGTGACTGCCGGCCCCGGGACCATCAGGTCCCGGGGCCGGCGCCGTCCGCGGCCCCGCCGTCCGCCGGTTCAGTGCACGTCGATGCGCAGCCACTGTCGACTGCGTTCGCCCGGTGAGTACCGGCTGTCCAGCCGCTTCGCCACGATGCCGGGCAGCCCCTGCTCCCGACTGGTCGCCAGGGCGTACCCACCCCCGCCGGTGAAGTGCGGCGGGGTCTGCCAGTGCGGGCCCGCCAGCGCCAGCCCGTCGAGCAGTTCCCGGCGCTGCGCGTAGGTCAGGTCCAGGCTGGTGATCCCCTCCAGCCAGAGCAGGTCGAAGATCAGGTACTGGACGCCGGGGTCGTCCGGCCCCCGCCGGGCGGAGCGGGTACCCCGGCGCCGCCCGCCGTCGGGTGGTCGCACCGGGTGCACCCGGCCGGCGGCGTCGACGTCGACCAGCACCCCGTCCAGCACCATCTCGGCCGGAGCCAGCTCCTCGGCCAGGTCCCGTAGCTGCGGGTACGCCGAGGTGATCTCCTCATCGTCGTCGGCGAGCAGCCGCAACCGTCCGCCGGAGAGGTAGGCGACCGCGCGGACCCCGTCCCAGCGCAGCTCGTACCCCCACCGGTCGTCGTCGGCCGGCAGTTCCGCCGCCGGCACCGGGTGCATCGGCCGGACCAACTCGGGCATGCTGCTCCAGCCGGGCGGGGCCGGGTCCAGCCGGCGGACCATCCAGTCCCGTTCCCCGGTGGCGAACAGCACGTACCGGCCACTGGTCCGCTCCCCGGCCAGGGTCACGACCACCTCGTCGTCACGCCATTTCTCGCAGGTGTAGGTGCCCCGGTCGTGGATGGTCATCCGGCCGCCGCCGTACTCGCCGGCCGGGATCTCACCGGTGAAGTCCAGGTACTCCAGCGGGTGGTCCTCGGTGTGCACCGCCAGGTGGTTACGGCCCGGGTCCCGGGGCAGCCCCCGGGGCACCGCCCAGGACGCCAGTACCCCGTCGCGTTCCAACCGCAGGTCCCAGTGCAGCCGGCGGGCGTGGTGCTGCTGGATGACGAACCGGTCCCGGCCCCGGCTGCGGCGGGGGGTACGCGCCGGGACCGGTTCCGGGGTCCGCGCGGCGTCCCGCCTCCGCCGGTACTCCCGCAGCCGGTCACTCATGACCGCATTCTCTGGCAGGTCGGGCCGGCTCGCAGCGCGCCCGATGATCCGGGACCGCCACGCGCATGGTGGCCCGGTCACCGGGTACCAGGGTCGGCATGACGAACGCTGCGCAACCCGCCGTCGACCTGCCCGGCGGTACCCGGATGCCGCTGGTCGGCTTCGGGACCTGGCAGGCGAGCGGTCGGGCCGGGTACGACGCGGTCCGGACCGCCCTGGACATCGGCTACCGGCACCTCGACACGGCCACCATGTACGGCAACGAGGCCGAGGTGGGCCGGGCGGTCCGGGACAGCGGGGTGCCCCGCGAGGACATCTTCATCACCACCAAACTGCCGCCGGACCGGGCGGGCCGGGAACGCGCGACGCTCCAGGCGAGCCTGACCGCACTGGACACCGGGTACGTCGACCTGTGGCTGATCCACTGGCCCCCCTCGGCGGGGGAGAGCGTCGACGTGTGGCGGGAGTTCCTCGCCCTCCGGGACGCCGGGCTGGCCCGGGCGGTCGGCGTCAGCAACTACTCCACCGGCCAGCTCGACGAGCTGATCGACGCCACGGGGGAGACCCCGGCGGTCAACCAGATCCGGTGGAGCCCGGGACTGTACGACCCGCAGCGGGCCGCCGAGCACCGGCAGCGCGGCGTGGTGCTGGAGGGGTACAGCCCGTTCAAGACCACCGACCTGACCGACCCGGTGCTGACCCGGATCGCCGGGGCGCACGGCGTCACCCCGGCGCAGGTGGTGCTCCGCTGGCACGTCGAGCACGGCTTCGTGGCCATCCCCAAGTCCGTCACCCCGGAGCGGATCGCCACCAACTTCGACGTCTTCGGGTTCTCGCTCGCCCCCGACGAACTCGCCGAGATCGACGCGCTGGCCGGGTGAGCCGTGGGGCCGCCCCGAGGGGCGTCACGCGGCGGTCCAGCATACCTCCGACTCGCGGCCTGTCGAGCTGCACCGGCTGTGCCAGCACACGACGGCTGGCTGCCAGCCGGGCTGACACCGGCCACCTGTCTCCGCCCGGCGGTATACCGGTTGACCGGCCTGATCTGATCGGCGGATGACCGATGACCGGACCCGTTACCGGGCCGTCGAGGAGCAGGTGTTCGCCCACCACCGCGCCGGGCGGTACGCCGAGGGCGCCGCGCTGGCCCGCGCCGCCGTACCCGGTCTGCCGGGCTGGCGGGCCGACCTGGCGCACGCGGTGGCCTGCCTGCTGGCCCTGGCCGGTCGGCCGGCGGAGGCCTTGGCCGAGCTGATCGAGGCGCTCGACGCGGGGGCGTGGTGGGACCGGCGGCTGCTGGTGACCGACGACGACCTGGCCGGGCTGCGGACCCTCGACGGGTTCGACCGGCTGGTCGAGGTGGCCCATGGCCGGGCGTCGGCGGCGGCCGGAAAGCCCGTACCGCCGGTGGTCCGCCGCCCGGCCGGCACCCCGGTCGGGGTACTCGTCGCGCTGCACGGTGCCGGCGAGGAGGCGCCGGACGCGGCCCGGTGCTGGGCGGCGGCGGTGGACGCCGGCTGGCTGCTGGTCGCGGTCACCTCTACCCAGCGCAGCACGCCGACCTACCGCTCCTGGCCGGACCACCGGATCGGGGTACGCGACATCGCGTCCGCCCTGGCCGCCGTCGATGCCTCCGGGCTGCCGCTGGTTGCCGCCGGCTTCTCCGCCGGGGGCCGGCAGGCGGTGCACTGGGCGCTGACCGGGCCAGCGGTGGCGTTCCTGGTGGTGGGGCCGGCCCTGCGGCCGGGACAGTTCGGCGCCGACCTGACCGGTCCGGCGGTCCGGCGCGGGCTGACCGGGCGGGTGCTGCTCGGCGATGCCGACGACGAGGTACGCGACGACGCGCTCACCTCGGTCGCCGAGCTGCGGGCGGCCGGCCTGGACTGCGCCCTGGACCGGGTACCCGGGGTGGGGCACACCTTCCCGGTCGACTTCGCCGACCGGCTGCCCGCCCTGCTCGCCCCGTACGCCGGGCGCCGCGTTGCCCGGCAACCGGCGGGGCCGATAGGTTCCCCCGAATGACGAGGATTGCCTTTCTCGGCCTGGGGCGGATGGGTGTGCGGATGGCCGGGCGGCTCGTCGCCGCCGGTTACCAGGTGACGGTGTGGAACCGCACGCCGGAACGGGCCACACCGCTGGCGGAGGCGGGTGCCCGGGTGGCGGCGACGCCGGCTGCGGCGGTGGTCGGAGCGGAACTGGTGATCACCATGTTGACCGGCCCGGAGGCGGTCGAGGCGGTGCTCTTCGGCGCCGACGGGGCGGCCGGCGCGCTGGCCGACGGTGCCGTACTGGTCGACATGTCGACGATCGGTCCGGACGCGGTGACCGCGCTGGCCGGGCGGCTACCCGCCGGGGTGGCTTTCGCCGACGCGCCGGTACAGGGCAGCACGCCGGCCGCCGAGGCCGGTGAGCTGACCATCCTCTTCGGCGGCGAGGAGCACATCCTGGACCGGGTACGCCCGGTGTTGGCGGTGCTCGGCTCCGTGCAGCACACCGGTCCGGTGGGCAGCGGGGCGGCCGTGAAACTGATCGTGAACATCGCGCTCTGTTCGTCGTTCGCCCTGGTCGGGGAGGCACTGGCGCTGGGGGACCGGCTCGGGGTGGGCACCGAACAGACCCTGGAGGCCCTCGCCGGTACTGCGGTCGGCAAACTCGTTCCCCGGGTCCGGGCCCGGTTGGCCGACCCGGAGCTGCCGACCCAGTTCTCCCTCGGCCTCGCCGAGAAGGATCTGCGACTGGCGTTGGCCAACGGCGCCCGCGCCGACGGGGTGGTCGCCGGGGCCGCTGCCCGGTACGCCGCCGGTCTCGATGCTGGCCTCGGTGACCGGGACATCAGCGCCCTGCTGGCCCACCTGCGCCAGGCCGGTGCCTGACCCGGCCCGTGCCACCACCTGCGGCTGCGGGGTCTGGGCCGACGGCTGAGGAGGCCGACCGACGGCGCAGGGGCGAATCGCCGTAGGCGACCCGCCCCTGCGGTGGGATGGGCGGTCCGGTGCGGGTCAGGCCCGGGTGCAGGCGAGCCCGTTGAGCGCGAAGTTGGTCGGCGCGGTGTGGCTGCCGCTCAGGCTTGCCTGGTAGCCGAAGCTGACCGTGCCGCCGGGGTTGATGGTGCCGTTGTAGTCGACGTTGCGGGCGGTCACCGCCGAACCGCTCTGGTTCACCGTGGCGCCCCACGCCCCGGTGATCTGTTGCCCGCTGGGCAGGTTGTAGGTGAGCGCCCAGCCGTTGACGGTGCTGGCGCCGGTGTTGGTGATCTTGATGTCGGCGGTGAAGCCGTTGTTCCAGATCGACGTCGCGGCGTACGCCACCGTGCAGGACGAGCCGGCCGGCGGCGGGGTGGTGGTCGGCGGCGGGGTGGTCGGGTTGCCGCCGCCACCGCCGTTGACCGAGGCGGAGAACGAGTTGACACCGAGCCCGGCGCCGCCCTGCCACGGCTCGAACCCGGCCTGGATGCTGGTCAGGTACCAGGAACTGGTGATCGCACCCCGGTTACGGACGTCGTTGATGAAGTCGAGCACGCTGAAGTTGAGGCTGCTGATCGGGGACGGCGCCAGGTAGGAGATCACGTTGTTGGCGCCGTTGCTGCCCTGCCAGACCTCCCAGCTGCGGCCGACCAGGTTGGTGTTGCCGACCCGGGAGCCGATGGGCTGGATCGGGCCCTGCCGGTTGAGCCAGATCATGATTTCCATCTGGTTCACCCCGTTGGTCTTCGGGGTCGGGTCGAGCCAGATGTCGTACGAGGCGTTGTAGGTGGCCCCGCTGACGTAGTGGTAGCTGATTTCGCTGGTGGCGCTGCTGATCTGGCTGACCTGCATGGGCAGGTTGGTGCCGGGGGAGCAGTTGGTGTAGTGGCAGCCGACGTAGATCGACGGGTACGACACCGGGGCGCCGTTGGTCGGCGACACGCCGTCCTGCCGGGTGATCGAGAAGCCGGTGCTGGTCACGTTGATGCACTGGGTGGCGGTGGTGCCCCAGCGATTGTTCTGCACCACGTACCGGTGCTGGATCGTGGTGGAGCCGTACTGGTCGCAGATCTGGGTGTCGGCCGATGCGTTGCCGCCGAGTGCGACGGCGACCAGTGAGCCGGCGATGAGCAGACCAGCCGCCGCGATGGCACGGATGGGACGTCTCATGGTGCTCCTTGGGTCGGGGATGGGCCCCGAGCAGGCGGGGTCAGGTGCGGGAGCGCTCCCATATTATAGCGACACATTTACATGTCCCTTGCTCAAGCGCAACTGCACCGGTTAGCGATTCTCGGTGAGTGGTTCAGGATTCTGAACGGCGTACCGGATTCAGCTCGCGGAGAGCAGCGCCCGGGCGGCCCGGACCTGACCGGCGGCCTCCCGCAGCGCGGTCACCACCCGCTCCTGGATCCCCGCCGAGAGCCGGGCCACCGGGATCGACAGGCTGATCGCGTCCACCGCCGGCTCCGCCAGGGGTACCACCACCGCGAAGCAGACGATGCCCTCGGTGTTCTCCTCGTGGTCCACCGCGTACCCCTGCGACCGGATGGTGGCCAACTCGGCGTGCAGCTCCCCCGGATCGGTGATGGTCCGCCGGGTCAGGGCCGGCAGCGGCCAGCTGAGCATCCGGTCCACGGCCTCGTCGGGGCGCTCGGCGAGCAGGGCCTTACCCAGTGCGGTGGCGTGCGCCGGGAGTTGGCGCCCGATCGCGCTGTACAGCCGCAGCGGATGCACCGACTCGCGTTTGGCCAGGTAGACGATGTGCGCCCCGTCCAGGCGGCCCAGGTGCACGGTCTCGCCGAAGCTGGCCGAGAGCTGGTCGAGCACCCCGCCCAGCAGGCCGGTGGTGTCGTCGGCCTCCAGGTAGGCCGCGCCCACCTGGAGGGCGCGGACGCCGAGGGAGAACCGGCTGCCGGTCGGGTCCGCCTCCACCCAGCCGCGCTGGGTCATGGTCCGCAGGATGCCGTGCAGGCTGCTCTTCGGGATTTCCAGAGTCCGGGCCAGCTCGACCAGCGAGCGCCCCGAGGGCGCGGCGGCCAGCGCCTCCAGCACGTCCAGCGCACGACCGGCCGACTTCACCGGCTGGAACGCCTCACCCGTCGTCATGGCGTCACTCTAGCGGGATTGACAGTGCCCGTCGCCCGGCTAAGGTCACGTATGTGACTACCGTTCGAGGTGCTGAACAGCCAGCCTCGGTCAAGGATGAGATCGGCGCGGCCCGGATCCTCCCCGTCGTGGTGCTCGACGACGCCCGGTCGGCCGAGCCACTCGCCACCGCCCTGCTAGCCGGTGGGCTCACCTCGGTCGAGGTGACCTTCCGTACCGCCGCCGCCGAGGAGACCGTCCGGGTGCTGGCCGAGCGGCCCGAACTGCTGGTCGGCGCCGGCACCGTGCTCACCCCCGAGCAGGTCGACCGGGCCGTGGCCGCCGGGGCCCGGTTCGTGGTCTGCCCCGGCTTTTCGCCCCGGGTGGTCCGGCACTGCCAGGAGGTCGGCGTCCCGGTCTTCCCCGGCACCGCCACCCCCACCGAGATCCAGATGGCCCTCGACGCCGGGCTCGACACCGTCAAGTTCTTCCCCGCCGAGCAACTCGGCGGGCTGCCCATGGTCGCCGCGCTGGCCGCACCGTTCCGCTCGGTGCGGTTCATCCCGACCGGCGGGGTCAGCACCGCCAACCTCGCCGACTACCTCGCCCACCCGGCCGTGCTCGCCGTCGGCGGGACCTGGATGGTCGCCCCCGCCCTGCTCGCCGCCGGCAACTGGGACGAGGTCACCCGCCGTACCGCCGCCGCCGTCACCGCCGCCCGCCCCCACCCGGAGGTCTGAGAACAGTGCTCACCATCCGTCCCGCCGCGGAGTGCCGCTACGACCTGGTCTCGCTCGGCGAGATCATGCTCCGCCTCGACCCGGGTGAGGGTCGGGTCCGTACCGCCCGCACCTTCCGGGCCTGGGAGGGCGGCGGTGAGTACAACGTCGCCCGGGGCCTGCGCCGCTGCTTCGGGCTGCGGACCGGCGTGGTCACCGCACTCGCCGACAACGAGGTCGGCCGGCTGCTGGAGGACCTGATCCTGACCGGTGGCGTGGACACCTCCCTGATCAGGTGGGTGCCCTACGACGGGACCGGCCGGACCGTGCGCAACGGGCTCAACTTCACCGAGCGCGGCTTCGGCGTCCGGGGTGCCGTCGGCACCTCCGACCGGGGGCACACCGCCGCCGGTCAGCTCCGCGCCGGGGACGTCGACTGGGACCACCTCTTCGGCGGGCTCGGCGTCCGCTGGCTGCACACCGGTGGCATCTACGCCGCGCTCTCCGAGACCACCCCGGACACCGTCGAGGCGGCGATGGCCGCCGCGCGCCGGCACGGGACGGTCATCTCGTACGACCTGAACTACCGGCCCAGCCTCTGGACGGCGATCGGCGGGCCGGAGCGGGCCCGCGAGGTCAACCAGCGTCTGGCCCGGTACGTCGACGTGATGATCGGCAACGAGGAGGACTTCACCGCCGCGCTCGGCTTCGAGGTGCCGGACACCGACGAGTCCCTGGCCGAGTTGGACGCGGCGAACTTCCGCCGGATGATCGAGGCGGTCACCAAGGAGTACGACAACTTCTCCGTGGTCGCCACCACCCTGCGCACGGTGCGGACCGCGACGGTCAACGACTGGGGTGCGGTCGCCTGGTCCGCGCCGACCGGCTTCGTCGAGGCCACCCACCGACCGGGGCTGGAGATCCTCGACCGGGTGGGCGGCGGGGACAGCTTCGCCTCCGGTCTCATCTACGGCCTCCTGGAGAACGGTGACCTGGCCAGCGCGGTGGAGTACGGCGCCGCGCACGGTGCGCTGGCGATGACCACCCCGGGCGACACCTCGATGGTCAACCTGAAGGAGGTACAGGCACTCGTCCGGGGGGCGGGGGCGCGCGTCCAGCGTTGATCGTCTGGAGCCGAACGGGCCTACCGCAGGAGCGGTTGCGCGGAGTAGTGTCTTGCCTTCAACGCGTGCCGATCCCCCCGGAGGCATCCACACGATGGCCCTGGCGTCCGCGGCTGGCCCTGCCAACCTGCGCATCCTCGTCGTCGGTGCGGGTATCGCCGGTCTGGCGACGGCCCGTGCCCTGCGGTTGGCGGGATTCCGCCCCGAAGTGATCGAGCAGCGGTCCGGCCCGGACGAGGACCCGTGCACCGGGACGTACCTGCCCGGTAACGCCATCCGGGCGTTGCGCCGCCTGGGGCTCGACGGGCCGGTCCGGCCGCTCGGTCAGGTGGTGCACCGACAGCACTTCCTGGACGCCGCCGGCAGTCCGCTCTGCCAGGTGGACCTGACCGGGTTCTGGGCCGGGGTCGGCGAGTGCCGCGCGCTGCCCGGTGCCGAACTGCACCGGGTGCTGCTCACCGGTGCCGGCGGCGAGGTGCGCTACGGCACCGGTATCCGCTCCGTCGCACTGTCGACCGGGACCGTCACGGCCACCCTCACCGACGGTGCCACCGCCGAGTACGACCTGCTGATCGGCGCGGACGGCCGACGCTCCACGGTGCGCGGGCTGGCCGCGCTCGGCGGCGCGTCCCGCCCCGTCGGCCAGCTCGTGTACCGGGCGGTGGTCAGCGGCGGCCCGTCGGTCAACGAGTGGACGGGTCTGCTCGGCCAACGCTCCGGGTTCGTGGTGGTCCCGATGGGTGCCCGGCGGCTGTACTGCTATGCCGACGAGGTGGCCACGGTTCTGCCGACCGACCCGGTGGCCCGGATGCGGGAGGTCTTCGCCGGCTACGGCGGCCCGGTGCCGAGGGTGCTGGACGCGCTGGACCGGGTCGACGTCACCCGGGTCGGTGAGGTGGAGCTGGGCCGCTGGTCGCGGGGACGGGTGGTGCTCGTCGGTGACGCCGCACACGCCACCACGCCGACGCTCGCGCAGGGCGTGGCGATGGCCCTGGAGGACGCGGTGGTGCTCGCCGAGTCGCTCGGCGCCGCCGACACGGTCGAGGCGGCGCTGGTCGCGTACGAGAGTCGCCGTCGTCCGCGTACCAAATGGGTGCTGGACCGGACCCGGGACCGGGACCGGACCAGGGACGTGCCGCCGGCGCTGCGCGACCCGCTGCTGCGCGGGCGCGGCGAACGGATCTTCCAGGAGCACTACCGGTTGCTGGTCGACCCGGTCTGAGTACCCGGGCAAGCAGGTCACCGGACCCACCCCGACCGACTCCCCGGCCACCCGGCGCGGTGTGTCCACCTGCTGGGGACTATTCTGCCTGCGGAGTACGGCTCGCAGATCATCAGCGCGTGCCGAGTGGGACGAACGAGAACCGGAGGCCACTCGTGACCACCGTCGCACCCAAGCCGATCGTGACGCGGCCCTGGCCGGTCCGACAGCCGGTCAAGGGCTCGGCAATCGCGCGGCTGCTGCGTACGACCGACGCGAAGCAGATCGGGATCATGTACATGATCACGTCCTTCGTGTTCTTCATGATCGGCGGCTTCATGGCGCTGCTCATGCGCGCGGAGCTGGCGCGGCCCGGGATGCAGTTCCTGTCGCCGGAGCAGTACAACCAGCTCTTCACCATGCACGGCACGATCATGCTGCTGTTCTTCGCGACGCCGATCGTGTTCGCGTTCGGCAACTACCTCGTGCCGCTCCAGATCGGGGCGCCGGACGTCTCCTTCCCCCGGCTGAACAGCTTCGCCTACTGGCTGTACCTGTTCGGCGGGACGATGGCCATGGGTGGCTTCTTCACCCCGGGCGGCGCCGCCGACTTCGGCTGGTTCGCGTACACCCCGCTGAGCACCGCCGAGCACTCGCCCGGCGTCGGCGCCAACATGTGGGTCGTCGGTCTGGCCATCTCCGGTCTGGGCACCATCCTCGGCTCGGTCAACATGATCACCACGATCCTGACCCTGCGCGCCCCGGGCATGACCATGTTCCGGATGCCGATCTTCACGTGGAACATGCTGGTCACCAGCCTGCTGGCGATCCTGATCTTCCCGCTGCTCGCCGCCGCGCTCTTCGCGCTCGCCGCGGACCGGATGATCGGGGCCCACGTCTACGACCCGGCCACCGGCGGACCGCTGCTCTGGCAGCACCTCTTCTGGTTCTTCGGGCACCCCGAGGTCTACATCATCGCGCTGCCGTTCTTCGGCATCATCAGCGAGGTCATCCCGGTCTTCTCCCGCAAGCCGATCTTCGGCTACAAGGGTCTGGTCGCGGCGACCATCGCCATCGCCGGTCTCTCCCTGAGCGTGTGGGCCCACCACATGTTCGCCACCGGCCAGGTGCTGATGCCGTTCTTCTCGTTCCTGAGCTTCCTGATCGCCGTACCGACCGGTATGAAGTTCTTCAACTGGATCGGCACCATGTGGCGCGGTCAGATCAGCTTCGAGACGCCGATGCTCTGGGCGGTCGGCTTCCTGGTGACCTTCCTCTTCGGCGGTCTCTCCGGCGTGCTACTGGCCAGCCCGCCGATCGACTTCCACGTCTCCGACTCGTACTTCGTGGTGGCGCACTTCCACTACGTGCTCTTCGGCACGATCGTCTTCGCGGTCTTCTCCGGTATCTACTTCTGGTTCCCGAAGATGTTCGGCCGGATGCTCGACGAGCGGCTCGGCAAGATCCACTTCTGGCTGACCTTCATCGGCTTCCACACCACCTTCCTGGTGCAGCACTGGCTCGGTAACGAGGGCATGCCCCGGCGGTACGCTGACTACCTGCCCAGCGACGGCTTCACCAACCTGAACGTGATCTCCACGATCGGCGCGTTCATCACCGGTATCTCGACCCTGCCGTTCATCTACAACTGCTGGAAGTCGTACAAGACCGGCCCGGTGGTCGAGGTCGACGACCCGTGGGGTCACGGCAACTCGCTGGAGTGGGCCACCAGCTCCCCGCCGCCGCTGCGTAACTTCGACCGGATGCCGCGGATCCGCTCCGAGCGGCCGGCCTTCGACGTGAAGTTCCCGCACCTGGCCGCCGGTGGCCAGTCGCTCGCCGGCCCGCCGGAGGGTGGCGCCAAGCCGCTGACCAGCGAGTCCGACGGTGGCGCCAGCTACCAGGAGGACGTGGAGAGCGACCTCGACCGGCGCTGACCGGCGGTAGCACCGACTGCGTGGAAGGGGGCGCCGTCCCGGGGGACCGGGGCGGCGCCCCCTCTTTGTGTCACTGCCCCCGCCGCCGTTGCTTCCCGTCTCGTCCGTCACTTGCCGTCATCGGCCCTTGATCGTTTGCAACTCAGCTGCACTTCGGTCGGCGTGTCAGACCGCTCAACGACAAACGATCAAGATTCCCCCGACCAGTGGGGCCGGTCGTTCGGCGGGTTGCTGGCACAGACGGTGCAGCTCGACAGGCGACGGATCAGGGCGTGGCCCCGGTCCACCGGGAGCGGCCCGGGGCACTTACATCGACCCTTCAGCGTTCGATGCCGACCAGGTCACCGGGCGGATCGTTTGGCGTGGGGGACTGTTTCCGGTGGTCCCCGGCGGTGCGGTCCGGAACGGCCCGCTCCGCTGCGGCGTGTTCCGTTGCCGCGCGGCGACGATGCAACTCGGCGGGGAGCACGGCGAGGGCGACCAGGAGACCGATCAGACCGGTCACCGCGAACCCCCAGCCGGCAGCGGTGCGGTCGATGACCGCGCCGGCCAGGGGAGCCCCCAGGGCGACGCCGACGGTGATCGCCGAGCCGTGCAGCCCCATCGCCTCGCCCCGCGCCCCGGCCGGCGCCAGGCGGCTCACCGTGTCGGCGGTCGCGGCGATGGTCGGCGCGCAGAGCAGACCGGCGGGTACCAATGCGAGACAGAGCAGCCACCAGTTCCCGCCGCCCAGGCCGATCGGGATGGTGGTCAGACTCAGCCCCGCCAACAGCATCAGCGGGGGGACCGGCCGGGTGAGCGCACCGTAGGCGAAACCGCCCACCAGTGACGCGACGGCCCAGATGGTCAGCACCAGACCGGTCCAGCCGACCTCGCCGCCGTCGCGCAGCGCCGCCACCACCGACACGTCGGTGCCACCGAGTACCAGGGTGCAGGCGGCACTGACCGCGAGGACGCCGAGCAGCCGGGGGGTCAACCAGGTACGCCGGCTCGGCGGACGGACCGGACCCGCCGGCTCGTCGTTGCCCCGGGTGGGGGGATTCAGCAGGAAGAGGATGATCCCGGAGCCCACGATGCCGGCGCCCACGGCGTACAGGGTGAGGTGCGGCGAGAAGCTGGTGGCCAGCGCGACCGCGAGGGCCGGCCCGATCATGAACGACAACTCGACCGACATGGAGTCCAGCGCGTACGCCGGCCGACGGTGGTCGGGCGGGGCGATCGCGGCGATGGACTGCCGGATCACCGAGAAGAGCGGCAGGTTCAGCAGACCGCCGAGGAAGGCGGCGCCGACCAGCACCGGATACGGCAGGAACGCGGCGGTGGACCAGAAGACCGCCTCGGTGACGGTGGTCAGGGCCAGCACCGGGCGCAGCCCGTACCGGTCGACCAGCCGGCCCAGCAGCGGGGCGCCGAGCGCCGCGCCCACTGTCATGGCCGCGCCGACCAGCCCGGCCGCCCCGTACCCCCGCTCCAGTTCGAGCAGGACGTAGAAGGTCAACGCCAGGCTGGTGGCGGTGAACGGGATGCGGGCGAGCACCGACACCAGCAGCAGCGGGCGTAGTCCGGGCAGGGCGAGCGCCTGCCGGTAAGGCTTCAAGTTCGCGACGGTCCGTACCTCCGGTGCCATCCTGCCCCGGGGCTACGACCGTGGCGCCAGTGACCTGGCTGTTCAGGCGGGATTGATCACAGGAGCACCCGCCAGGGTGACCCCCGCGCCCTCCATCGCCCGCAGGGCGACGTCGGTGGTCGGGGCGGCCACCGCGGCGGTCAGCTCCAGCAGCACGGTGGTGTCGAAGCCCTCCCGGGCGGCGTCCAGCGCGGTGGCGCGTACGCAGTGGTCGGTGGCGATGCCGACCAGCTCCACCCGGTCCACGTCGTGCCGGCGCAGCCAGTCGGCGAGGCACTCCCCACCGTCGGTGTGCCCCTCGAAGCCGGAGTACGCCGCCGCGTGCTCGCCCTTGTGGAAGATCGCCTCGATCCGGGTGGTGTCCAGCTCCGGGTGGAACTCAGAGCCGGGCGTGCCGACCACACAGTGCACCGGCCAGGAGTCGACGAAGTCCGGCGGGTTGCCGAAGTGCGGGCCCGGGTCGACGTGGTAGTCCTTGGTCGCCACCACGTGGTCCCACCGGTCCGGCCGGGTGGACAGCAGCCGGGAGATCCCGGCGGCCACCCCGGCCCCGCCCGCGACGGCGAGGGAGCCACCCTCGCAGAAGTCGTTCTGCACGTCCACAATGATCAACGCGCTGCCCATCGGGCACTCCTCTCGGTTCGCGCGGTACGCCTCAGCCCGCAGGTACGACGGTGACGGGAAGGGCGGGATCCCCGGCGGAGAGCTTCAACCCCTCCCACGGGATGGAGATCAGACACTGCCGCAGGTGGTCCCGCGACTCGGCGAGGCCGGGCAGCCCCACCGGCTCGCCGGCCACCAGGTAAGACTGTTGTAGCAGCCGGTCGTTGGGCTGCCGGTCCGGTACGCCCTGCGGCACGATGACCTCCTCGGTCGCCGTGCCGGTCGGCTTGTGCCGGCGGACCGCGACCTTGCGTCCGCCGATGGTGCCCTTGTTCTCCGACCGCTTGACCACCGGCCGCCCGTCGACCTCGACGAGCTTGTAGACCAGGCTGGCCGTGGGGGCACCGGACCCGGTGACCACGGCGGTTCCGGCACCGTACATGTCGACCGGCTCGGCGGCGAGCGCGGCGATGGCGTACTCGTCGAGGTCACCCGAGACTATGATCTTGGTCTCGGTGGCGCCAAGGGAGTCGAGCAGCTCCCGGGACTGCTGGGCGATCACGGCCAGATCGCCCGAGTCGATCCGGACCGCCCGCAGCTCCGGCCCGGCCACCTCGATGGCGTTCCGGATGCCCTGGCTGATGTCGTACGTGTCGACCAGCAGCGTGGTGTCCCTGCCCAGCGTGGCGACCTGCGAGGCGAACGCCGCCCGCTCGTCGTCGTGCAGCAGGGTGAACGCGTGCGCGGCGGTGCCCGCCGTGGGGATGCCGTACCGCTGGCCCGCCGCCAGGTTGGAGGTGAACCCGAACCCGGCCAGGTAAGCGGCACGGGCGGCGGCCACTGCGGCCTCCTCGTGGGCCCGGCGCGACCCCATCTCGATCAGGGTGCGCCCGCGCGCCGCGGTCACCATCCGGGCGGCCGCCGCAGCCACCGCGCAGTCGTGGTTGAGCACCGAGAGCACCAGGGTCTCCAGCACCACGCACTCGGCGAAGGTGCCGGAGACGGTGAGGACCGGCGAGCCGGGGAAGAACAGCTCCCCCTCGGCGTACCCGTCGATGTCGCCGGTGAAGCGGTAGTTGGTGAGCCACTCGGCGGCCTCGGCGTCCACCACCCCGGTCCGGCGCAGGAAGGCGATCTCGTCGGCGTCGAAACGGAACTCCCGGACCAGCTCCATCAGGCGACCGGTACCGGCCACCACACCGTAGCGGCGACCGGTCGGCAGCCGGCGCGCGAACACCTCGAAAACGCAGTGCCGGTCGGCCGTGCCGTCGCGCAGGGCGGCACTCACCATGGTCAGCTCGTAGTGGTCGGTCAGCAGCGCGGGGCGGAAGATGCTCACCAGCACAGCCTAGGGTCAGCGCGTCCGGCGATAGGACTGGCGGGGCTGCGGCGGCCACCGCCCTACTGCCGGTCGCTCCTACTCTGCGGCGGTGACGCTGCGGTCCGGCATCGCCCGTAGGGCCATCCGTAGCTCGTTGCGCCCGGTCACCCCGAGTTTGCTGTAGACCCGTTGCAGATGGTTCTCCACCGTCCGGGGGGAGAGGAAGAGCTGCTCCGCGATGGTGCGGCTGGCGGTGCCGTCCGCCGCCAGCCGGGCGATCTGGTGCTCCCGGGCGGTCAGCGCCGGCTGCCCGGTGGCGAGTGCCGGGGTACGGAGTTCGTCGATGGCGGCGAGCAGGTCGCCGAGGCGCTGCTGGGCCGCCGCCAGGGGCGGTCCACCGGCCCGACGCAGCGTCGACACGGCGGTGGCCGCCGCCTCGGCCGCCCAGACGTGCAGTTCGAGCCCGGCGAACCGGTCGGCGATGTCGAGCAGTTCCTCACCGGCACCGTGCGCGGCGGCCCAGGCATGCCGGGCCAGCAGCGGGGGCAGCACCCCGTCGACCGATCCGGCCAGGTCGGTCAGCCGCCAGGACACGGTCCACCGGCTGTCCTCGGTCGGACCCACCGGGGCGTTCGGCCGGCCGTATCGGACCAGGTCGTGCAGGGCCAGCACCTCGTGCCCGGCGAAACCGTCCACCTGTAGGCGCTGGACCAGCGCGGTCAGTACCCGCACCGCGCCGGCCAGGTCACCCCCGGCGGCCAGGGTCGCCGCCCGGGCCTGTTCCCGCCACGGGTACAGCACCGCCATCCCGGGGGCCTGCGCCCGGTCGGACTCGGCCATCGCCTCCGCCGCCTGGGCCGTGTCCCCCCGCAGCGCCGCCGCCTGGGCCCGTTCGGTGTGGGCCAGCCCGGCGTACACCCGGCTGGTGGCCAGCACGGCACAGGCGCCGAGACTGGCCCGCAGCGCGTCGGCGGTCCGTCCCCGCATCCGGGCCGCGTACGCCCGCAGGATCGACAGGTAACCGGAACCGAGCCGGAAGTCACCGGCGTCGGCCAGGTCGGCGAACTCGGCGGCCACGATGGCGTCGATCCCGGCCAGGTCACCGGCGAGGGCCAGCCGGGTCCCCCGGGCCAACTCCAACGCGAGCTGGAGGTAGGGCATGTCCCCCCGCCACCTGGCGGCGTCCGCCTCCACGGCGGCGATCGCCCGGCCGCTCGCGGTCAACTCGCCCCGGGCGGCCTGGAGATGGGCGATGGTGCACCGGGCCAGCTCGCGGGCGGCCACCGGTGCCGCCGGCCGGTCGAGTACCGCCCAGGCCAGGCGCAGCGCGGTCGCGGTGTCCAGCCGGTGCAGCCGCATGATCGCCTCGAAGGCGCTGACCCGGGCGTGGTCCGCCGGGTCGGCCAGCTCCGCCGCACTGGCCGCCATCTCCTCCACGGTGGACTCGCGGCTCAGTCCCCAGTAGCTGACCATGGCCCGGACGGTCAGCCACCGGCTGCGTCGCCCGCCGTTGCTGACCAGCCCGGCCACCCGGTCGAGTACGCGGATCGCCTCATCCGGCTGGTCCCCGAACATCAGGATGGTGGCGAGCAGCTCCGCCGCGTCGAACCCGCCCTCGGCGTCGAGCGCCGCCCGGGCCAGCCGGGTGGCCAACGGCACGTCGTACCGGCCGAACGCCTGGGTGGCGGCGTTGACCAGCAGCGCCGGATCCTGGGTGCTACCCGAGTCCAGCCGCCAGACCGCCACCCGGAGCAGGTCGTCCCGGCGGCGCTTGCCGGTCCCCTCCAGCAGGTCGGCGAGCTGGCCGGCCAACCTCCGGGTACGGCTCACCGGGCACTGCCGGCGCACCACCTCGCCGTAGAGCGGATGGGCCAGCCGGACGTTGCTGCGCCGGTCGTTGCGCACCACGGCGATCAGGCCGCGCTCCTCGGCGGTCTCCACGGCCGTCTGGTCGGTCGCCCGGGACAGCAGGGTCAGACCGATCGGTTCGCCGAATGCGACCAGCTCCACCACCGTCCGGACCTCCGGGGTGAGCTGACCGATCCGGGCGTCGATCAGATCGGTGAGGCTGGGTGCCAGTTCCAGCCGGCCGGTCCACCGCCAGACCTCGTAGCTGCGGGTGAGTTCCCCGCTGGCGTTGGCGGCCAGGACCAGCTCCCGGACCAGCAGCGGATTGCCCCCGGACAACCGCCACAACCGTTCGGCCGAGGGGTGGTCGACCGGGCCGCCCAGGATCGCGGCGAGCAGGCTCGCGGTGTCCGTGACGTCGAGTGGCGCCAGTTCGGTGTGGTCGACCAGGTCGTCGGTCCAGAGGGCACGGATCGGCAGCGGAAGCTGCTCGCCGTTGCGCAGGGTACCCAGCACGGTCGCCTGCTCCGACCGGGCGAGGAGGTAGACCAGTGCGGCCGAGGAGGGATCCAGCAGGTGCGCGTCGTCCACGCCGAGCACGATGGGCCGCCCGGCCGCCTGCTGGTGCAGGGCGTCCAGCGCCCAGCGCAGGATGGCCGCCGGGGACAGGCCCCGGGGCTGGTCGGCGGGGAGGATCTGGACGAGACCACCGAAGGGCAGCCCGGCGGTGGCGACGTTGGCCGAGGCCAGCCAGACCGCGTACCGGTCGGTGGACAGCGCCTCGATCCCTTCGCGGAGCAGCCGGCTCTTGCCGATCCCGGCGATGCCGCTGATGAAGAGTCCCCGGCCGGTCTCCCCGGTCGCGGCGGCGGTCAGCCGACGCAGTTCGGCGGACCGCCCGACGAAGCTCCACGGGTTCACCGGCGCAGCATATCGACCGAACTCCCTCCAGGAGCACCCCATCACGGAGCGAAGTTGAGTAAGCTTACCGTTACCGCTGAGTACCGGAGAGTGCCCGTATCGCGGTAAACGGCCGTAATCTTCCGGCAGCCGGTCCCAGGGGATCGGAACTTTTCCACAGTCCGGCCGTTCCCGACCGGGCTGTTGTCCCGCCAGGGAGGCCCGTGAGATGGAGTCCGGTCCCCTCCGCCGGATCGTCGCCGCCAACTATCCGCTGCCCGGTCTCCGGTCCGGCCGGTCGGGCCCGAACGCCCCGGGACCGGACGATCCGCTGGCCGTGGTGGCCGTCGGAGCTGCCGGTGCCTTCCGCAGGGAGCTGCTCGCCGCACTGCTCGACACCGTTCCGGAACTGCTGACCGTGCCGTCCGGCAGCTACCTGGTGCTCCACCACGACCGGACACCGACCCGGACGGCGTACGTGCCCGGCCTGCGGCAGCCGTACGGCTACACCGCCGACCCGTTCGGTCCCGGTCCCGTGCTGACCCGGCCGCCCCGCCGGGTGGAGCTCGCCACCCCGGATCCGCTGCTCCGGCACTTCTCGCTCATCGACGCGCCGGACACCGACCAGCTCGGCCCGGCGGCCGTCCGGGTGCTGCTGGACGTGGTGGACCGGGCCGGTGCCCTGCTCTGGGTGACCGCCGCCGACCAGACCTTCACCGCCGCCGAACTGGAACTGCTGACCGAGGTCGCGGCCCGGCAGGTGGCGGTCTTCTTCGTGCTCACCCCGGTCACCCCGGACTGGACCCCGGACCCGGGCGGCGATCCGGCGGAACGCCACCTCGATCCGGTGGCGATCACCCTGCACGCCCACCGGGTGGCGCTGCTGTCCGCGGTACCGGCCCTGGCCGGGGCCTGCTGGCTGGCGCCGGACGCCACGGATCTCGGCCCGCTGCGCCGTGCCCTGGTCGACTGGGCGGCCCAGGAGGGGCTGCGCCGGGCCAGCAGCCAGCCGCCGCCGGGGATCGGCGGCAACCGCCGGGTGCCGGTACGCCCCGGTGTCGAACGGGACGACTGGGCCGCCCGACTGGACCGGGAGGTCCGCACCCACGTCCAGCGGATCCGGCAGGACCTCGCCCTGGAGTTGGCGAACATCCACCTGCGGGTGGTCCAGGAGATCGTGTTCGGGGCCGGCTGCGTCGGCCTGCCCTACCTGCTCGACCGGGAGCTGCACGCCCTGTCGCTGCTGGCCACCACGGCGTGCGACCGGGCCGTGGACCGGATCCTCGACGACGCGTTCGTCCGGGTGCTCGGCCGGCAGGCCGAGGACGACGTCCGGCGACGGGTGGTGACCGCGGTGCAGTGGGGATTCGCCGACCCGCCGACGGAGCACGAGCGGGACCGGGTGCTCCTGGTGACCAGTACCGCCGGTGTGGCGGCGCTCACCGGTCCCGGTGCCACCGACGCGCTGCCCGCCTTCGTCGGGGCCGGCCGGACCGGGCTCCTGCCACCCGTCGGGCTCGCCCTCTCCGGTAGCTGCTACCAGTACTGGCGCAGCCCCGCCAACAACGATGTCGGCCAGGCCCGGAGTTGGGCCCAGCGGGCGTTGCGGGAGATCGAACTGGAACTGCAACGGCAGGTGTCCCGGCGGTTCGAGGCGTTCCGGGTGTCGCTGACCTCGGTGCTCGGCGACGCCGTCGAGCACGGCATCCTGCTGGCGTAGGGAGGGGTGTCCGTGCCCGAGGGCAGTACCGTCGGACCGGTCCGGCCACCCGTGGTGAGCTGGGCGGCTGCCGTCTCCGGGCGGATCGGTCCGGGCCGACGCGGCGTTCCGGTTCATCACCGGCCCGGATCCGGTGGCACGATGGGAGGCATGGCGGCTCCGCAGGTTGCACCGGTCGAGACGCCGGCCACCGATGAGGTGCCGGCACCGGACCGGCCGTGGGTGACGATCGTCTGGGACGATCCGGTCAATCTGATGACGTACGTGACCTGGGTCTTCCAGAAGCTGTTCGGCTACAGCCGGGAGAAGGCCGAGGAGTTGATGCTCGACGTGCACCACAAGGGCCGGGCGGTGGTCTCCAGCGGTGCCCGGGAGCGGATGGAACACGACGCGTCGCAGCTCCACGCGTACGGGCTCTGGGCCACGGTGGACCGGTCGTGACCGGCGGAGAGGTGACGGCGTGAGTATGTTCCGTCGGCAGGGCGACCGGTACGTGGTCGCCCTCGCCCCCGACGAGGTCCGGGTGCTGCGCAAGGTCGCCTCCGAGGTGGTCGGCCTGCTGACCGACGGTTTCGACCACACCGACCCGGTGGTCGGCCGGCTCTTCCCGGACATCTACCCGGAGGACCCGGCCAACTCGGCGGACTTCCGCCGCTACACCGAGGGCGACCTGAAGACTGCCAAGATCGACCAGGCCGGTGCGATCCTGGCCGCCCTGCCCGACGGTGCCGGCGGCGAGGTACGCCTGGACACCGAGGCCGCCGAGGCGTGGCTACGGGCGCTCAACGACGCGCGGCTGGCGATGGGCGTACGTCTGGAGATCCGGGACGGCACCGACCTCGGCGCCGAGCTGGACGAGGCCATGCTGGTCGATCCGGGGTCCAACCGGGTCTTCCAGCTCTCCGTCTACGCCTATCTCGGCTACCTCCAGGAGTCCCTCCTCAACGCCATGCTCGACTAGGCGGCTCGACGCGGTGCCCGCGCCCGGGTGGCCGGGTACCGCTCCGGATTCGTGACGCCGGCCACGTCGGCTCCGGTCGTGTCAGGCGGTACGCTGTCAGGCGTGCTGAGTATCGACCGGTCGATCGTCGACGCGATCATTGCGCACGCGCGTCGTGACCACCCGGACGAGGCGTGCGGCGTGGTCGCGGGACCCGCTGGCAGTGACACCCCCACCCGGCACATCCCGATGGTCAACGCCGCCCGCTCGATGACGTTCTACGAGTTCGACTCGATGGAGCAGTTGCGGGTGTGGCGGGAGCTGGACGACCGCGACGAGGAGCCGGTGGTCATCTACCACTCGCACACCGCGACCCAGGCGTACCCGTCGCGTACCGACGTCGCCTTCGCCGGTGAGCCGGGTGCGCACTACCTGCTCGTCTCGACGCGTGACCCCGACACCGAGGAGATCCGTTCGTTCCGCATCGTGGACGGCGTGATCACCGAGGAGCCGGTGCGGATCGTGGATGCCACCGTGGACCCGCACGCCGTCCAGTCCTACATGTTCGGGCAGAGCCCGGCCGAGGTCGACTACGAGTGTTCCGGTAACTGATCCGTCAGTTGACCCGGCACGACCGTTCCCTCTTCCGGCACTTCCTCTTCCCCATTTAGGAGTCAGCATCATGGCCATCGAGGTTCGCGTTCCCACCATCCTGCGCAGCTACACCGGCGGCGCCAAGGTCGTCGAGGGCGCCGGTGACAGCCTGGATGACCTCCTCACCGACCTGGACGCCCGGTTCTCCGGCCTGCGGGGCCGGCTGGTCACCGAGGCCGGCACGCTGCACCGGTTCGTCAACGTCTACGTCAACGACGAGGACGTCCGCTTCCTGGGTGCGCTGGACGCCAAGATCTCCGACGGCGACACGGTGACCATCCTGCCGGCCGTGGCAGGTGGCGCGTTCGGCTTCGCTGCGGCTGCGGCGATCATCGGGCACCGGGCCGCCGCTGCGGCGACCGTCGACCGTGCCGTGGGCACGGCGGGCGTCGTCCGCTGAGGCGGCCGGCGTGACGCGGTACGACAGCCTGCTCGACGCCTGCGGGGGGACCCCTCTGGTGGGGTTGCCCCGCCTCTCGCCGACGGTGCCCGAGGGGGCACCGCCGGTGCGGCTGTGGGCGAAGCTGGAGGATCGCAACCCGACCGGGAGCATCAAGGACCGGCCGGCGCTGTTCATGGTCCGCGAGGCCGAACGCACCGGCCGGCTCCGGCCCGGCGACACCATCCTGGAGCCCACCAGCGGCAACACCGGTATCTCCCTGGCCATGGTGGCCAAGCTGCGGGGCTACCGGCTGGTCTGCGTCATGCCGGAGAACGTCTCCGCCGAGCGGGTCCAACTGCTCCGGATGTACGGCGCGGAGATCATCTTCTCGCCGGCGGCCGGCGGGTCCAACCAGGCGGTCGCCACCGCGAAGCAGATCGCCGCGGAACACCCGGACTGGGTGATGCTCTACCAGTACGGCAACGACGCCAACGCCCGCGCGCACTACCAGACCACCGGCCCGGAGCTGTTGCAGGACCTGCCCACCATCACTCACTTCGTGGCCGGGCTGGGCACCACCGGCACCCTGATGGGCACCGGGCGCTACCTGCGCGAGAAGGTCGAGGGCATCGAGATCGTCGCCGCCGAGCCCCGGTACGGCGAGCTGGTCTACGGGCTGCGCAACATCGACGAGGGTTACGTCCCTGAGCTGTACGACGCCACCGTGCTGACCCGGCGGTTCTCGGTCGGCACCCGGGATGCGGTACTGCGTACCCGGCAGCTCGTCGAGGTGGAGGGGATCTTCGCCGGGTTCTCCACCGGTGCCATCCTGCACGCGGCGCTGGCCGTGGCGCACGAGGCGGTCAAGGCCGGCCGCCGCGCCGACGTCGCCTTCGTGGTGTGCGACGGTGGCTGGAAGTACCTGTCCACCGGGGCGTACGGCGGCACCCTCGCCGACGCCGAGGAGGCGTTGGACGGTCAGCTCTGGGCGTGATGGCCGGGCGGGTACGACAGGTGTCGGTGTCACCTTGGCGACAACGTGCTTCAGATCATTCTTGCCGACACCCGGCCCGGCGTAGGCTGCGCAGCGTGGCGGATGCGTCGGTAGTGATCATCGACGGGACGTGGATCGGTCCGGCCATCACCGCTGGTGAGTACAGGACGACCTGATGCGACTGACCGTGCTGGGTTGTGCCGGGAGTTTTCCCGGCCCGGAGTCGGCCTGCTCCGCCTACCTTGTCGAGGCGGATGGGTTCCGACTCCTGCTGGACTTCGGGTCCGGTTCCCTCTCCGCCCTCCAGCGTTACGCCGGCCTGCACGCCGTCGACGCGATCCTGCTCAGTCACCTGCACTGTGACCACATCCTCGACGCCGTCTCGTACGTCGTGGTCCGGCGGTACGCGCCGGAGGGGGCGTACCCGCCGATCCCCGTCTATGCGCCCTCCGGGGCGCCGGACCGGCTCGCCGCCGCCTACGGCCAGGACGACGTCGCGGTCTCCGATGTCTACCAGTTCTACAGCCTGCAACCGGGGACCTTCCCGATCGGCCCGTTCACCGTCACCGTCGACCGGGTCAACCACCCGGTCGAGACGTACGGGGTCCGGTTGGAACACGCCGGCCGGGTGCTCTGCTACTCGTCGGACACCGCGCCCTGTGACGCCCTGCTCCGGTTGGCCCACGGTGCGGACGTCTTCCTCTGCGAGGCCAGCTACCTCGACGGGGTGGACAATCCACCGGACCTGCACCTGACCGGTCGGGAGGCCGGCGAGACGGCGACCAAGGCGGAGGTGGGCCGGTTACTGCTGACCCACCTGGTGACCGCCTGGGGCAGTGAGGCGCAGACCACCGACGCCGCCGCCAGCACCTACGCCGGCCCGCTGGAGGTCGTCCGCCCCGGCTCCCGCTACGAGATCTGACCGTCCCGTCGCCCAACGTTCGCCGACCGGTCAACCGGCGGCCGCCTGCTGCTCCGGTACCACCCGCACGGTGTGGCCATGCGGATCGCCATCGTCACGGAGTCCTTCCCACCGGATGTGAACGGTGTGGCGAACTCCGTCGTACAGGTAGCCGGTCATCTCCTCCGTCGGGGCCACCAGCCGGTGGTGATCGCACCCGCGCCGTCCGGCACCCGCCGGACGAACCTCGACGGCCAGCCGTACCCGGTGGTGCGCATCCCCAGCGTGCCTGTGCCCCGATACCACGGCTTCCGCCTCGGGCTGCCCACCGGGCGGCTGACCGAGGCCCTGCTCGCCGCCGCCCCGGACGTCGTCCACCTGGCCAGTCCGTTCGTGCTCGGTGGTCGGGCGGCATCGGTGGCGGCGCGGCACGGACTGCCCACGGTGGCGGTCTACCAGACCGACGTCGCCGCGTACGCCCGCGCCTACCGGATGGGGTGGGGTGGGGCCGCCGCGTGGCGACGCGTCCGGGCGATCCACAACTCGGCACGCCGTACCCTGGCCCCCTCGACCCGGGCTGCCGCGGACCTGATCGCCAACGGGGTCGAGCGGATCTGGCTGTGGGGCCGGGGCGTGGACGCGGAGCGGTTCCACCCGGACCGGCGCTGCCCGGTGCTGCGCCGCCGACTCGCCCCGGACGGGGAGGTGCTGGTCGGCTACGTCGGGCGGCTCGCCCCGGAGAAGCGGGTCGACCTGCTGGCCGCCACCTCCCGGCTGCCGGGGGTACGGGTGGTCGTGGTGGGGGACGGTCCGGCCCGGGACGACCTGGTCCGGGCACTGCCCGGAGTGACCTTCCTCGGCATGCAGCACGGCGACGAACTGGCCCGGATCTATGCCAGCCTCGACGTCTTCGTGCACACCGGACCACATGAGACATTCGGGCAGACGCTCCAGGAGGCGCTGGCCAGCGGGGTGCCGGTGGTGGCACCGGCGGCCGGTGGGCCGGTGGACCTGGTCAACGACGGGCTGACCGGGACCCTCGTGCCACCCGGCGACGGGCCGGCGCTGGCCCGCGCGGTGGGCGTGCTCGCCGCCGAGCCTGCGCTGCGCGCGGCGTACGGGGCTGCCGCCCGGGCCGCCGTGGGTCGGCGGAGCTGGTCGGTGGTGGGCGACGAGTTGATCGGCCACTACCGGGCGGTACAGGTCGCTCCGGCCGCCGCCCGGCGGTGGGCGACCGCCTGAGCCCGGCGCGTCGGGCCGCCGGGCGCCGGGTGGGGCCGGACCGGGTGGGTCGGGTACGGGAACCCGTGGCCCGGCCGGAGGTCCTACGATCTTGGCGTGATCCACCCCTCTGCCGGACCGTCTGGCCCCCACCAGGGGCCTGCGGGTCGTCCCGCACCGCCGACGTCCAGCGGTCACCCGGTCGGCCCGTTCCCGCCCGTTCCCGGGCGTCCGGCCGGCCCGCTCCCGCCGGCTCCCGGCCGTCCGGCCGGCCCGTACCCGCCGCCCGGCCCGTACCCGCCGCCCGGCCCGTACCCGCCGCCCGGCCCGTACCCACCGGCTCCCGGGCACCCGGCGGGCGCGTTTCCGCCCGCTGCCGGCCACCCGGGCCCGGCGGGCTACCCGGCGCCGCCGTTCCCACCCCCGCCCGCGACCCGAGGGCGCAGGGGATTCCCGATCGGACTGACCCTGGCCCTGCTCGTGGTGTTCGGTCTGGTCGCCTGCTGCGGCGGATTCGCCTGGTTCGGCTACGTCAAGCCGAAGCGGGAGGTGGCCCACCGCCAGGAGATCTTCCGTGATCTCCGGGTGCCGGAGGGCTTCACCCGGGGCGAACCGGAGATCCGTGAGGGTACCGGGACACTCATCGTGGTCTACTACCTGACCTGCGAGAAGGGCGTCTGCCCGGTGACGCCGACCGAAAAGATCCACACCTGGCTGACCGCTGCCGGCCTGGCGAACACCACCGTGCAGGACGTCGGACGCTGCCTGGCCGACAAACCCGACCACGACCAGACCTGCACCTGGACCTGGGTGGTCGAAGGTTGCGAGGTGGAGGCGTACCTGCTCAAGGGGATCGAGCCGGGGAAGATCGAGAACCGGCAGATCATGGTGCACACCTCGATCCATCGTTGCGACCGGTGAACCCGTTCCCGCCGGGCATCCGGTCGGTCGTTCCGGTCGGTCGTTCCCGTCGGTCGTTCCGGGCGGTCGTTCCGGTCGGTCGGTCGTTCCCGTCGGTCGTTCCGGGAGGACGTTTCCGCCGGTCGATCCGGCCGGGCGTTCCGGCCGGTCTTTTTGGTCGGGCGTTCCGGCCGGGTCGTCGGGAACGGACACCCCGGACAACCGGCCCACGGCCAACACTTAGGCTTCCTGCATGGCGCGACCTGATGGGCGGCAGCCCGACCAACTCCGCCCGGTGACGTTGACCCGGAAGTGGAGCATCCATCCGGAGGGCTCGGTGCTCGTCGAGTTCGGCGACACCCGGGTGCTCTGCACCGCGAGCGTGACCGAGGGGGTGCCCCGCTGGCGCAAGGGCTCCGGGCTCGGCTGGGTCACCGCCGAGTACTCGATGCTGCCCCGCGCCACCACCACCCGCTCCGACCGGGAGAGTGTCAAGGGCCGGATCGGTGGTCGTACCCATGAGATCTCCCGGCTGATCGGGCGCAGCCTGCGGGCCTGCATCGACCTGAAGGCGCTCGGCGAGAACTCGGTGGTGCTCGACTGTGACGTGCTCCAGGCCGACGGCGGTACCCGCACGGCGGCGATCACCGGCGCCTACGTCGCCCTGTACGACGCGGTGACCTGGCTGGGCGAGCGGAAGGCCCTCGCCGGCAAGCCGGAGAAGGTGATGCACCGCTCGGTGGCGGCGGTGAGCGTCGGGATCATCGGTGGGGAGCCCCGGCTCGACCTGAACTACGCCGAGGACGTGACGGCGGACGTGGACATGAACGTCGTCTGCACCGGCGACGGGGACTTCGTCGAGGTGCAGGGGACCGGAGAGGCCGGGGTGTTCGCCCGGGACCAGTTGGACGCTCTGCTGGACCTGGGCGTGCTCGGCTGCATGGAGTTGACCGAGGCCCAGCGGAAGGCACTGTCATGAACAAGGTCCTGCTCGCCACCCGTAACCGCAAGAAGCTCATCGAGCTGCAGCGGATCCTGGACGGCGCGCTCGGCGCGCACCGGATCGCACTGGTCGGCCTCGACGACGTCGAGGAGTACCCGGAGGTGCCGGAGACCGGCCTGACCTTCGCGGAGAACGCGCTACTCAAGGCCCGGGAGGGCTGCCGGCGTACCGGCCTGCCGACGATCGCCGACGACTCCGGCCTCGCGGTCGACGCGTTGAACGGGATGCCGGGGGTGTTCAGCGCCCGGTGGTCCGGTGGGCACGGCGACGACCGGGCCAACCTGGACCTGGTGCTCGCCCAGATCTCCGACGTACCGGACGAGCACCGGGGGGCGGCCTTCGTCTGCGCCGTCGCCCTGGTCCTGCCCGGTGGCAAGGAGCACCTGGTCGACGGCCGGCAGCCGGGTCGGCTGCTCCGTACGCCCCGGGGCGAGGGCGGGTTCGGCTACGACCCGATCTTCCTGGGCGACGGGCAGACCCGGACCAACGCGGAACTGACTCCCGACGAGAAGGACGCCGTCAGCCACCGGGGCAAGGCCCTGCGCGAGCTGGCCAAGCTGGTCGCCAAGGTGCTGCCCCCGGCACCGCCCGCGCGCCCCTGACCCGCCCTACCCTCACCCACCCTTACCCGCCCCGCCCTCACCCGCCCCGCCCCCGGGGGTTGATCATGAAGTTGTTGTCGTGACACGCCGGTGGAGATGACAACAACTTCATGATCAACGGCGCGGGTCAGGGGCCGGGCCGGCGATGCGGGGCGGGCCAGGGGCCGGGCCGGCGATGCGGGCCAGGGGCGGGGGCGGGGTCAGCCGAGGGGGCCGATCTCACGCTCGACGGCGGCCCGGAGGGCACGGCTGCGGACCGTGTCCCGGGCGGCCTCCATCACCGGGGCGAGGAAGATGTCCGGGCCCGGCTCGCCGGCCACGCCCACCAGCGCCGCCACCGCGGCCCGCCCGGCCGGCGACGGGACCAACGGCGCGCGGAGCTGAATTCCGCGTACGCCGGCCAGCAGCTCGACCGCGAGCAGGCTGGTGAGGTTGTCCAGGACGGTCCGCAGCTTCTTCGTCGCCGCCCAGCCCATCGAGACGTGGTCCTCCTGCATGCCGCTGGTGGGCAGCGAGTCCACCGAGGCGGGCGCGGCCAGCCGCCGGTTCTCCGCGACGATCCCGGCGGCGGTGTACTGGGCGATCATCAGGCCCGAGTTCACCCCCGGGTCCGGCGTGAGGAAGGCGGGTAGGTCCCGCGACCGGCACACGTCGAGCAGCCGGTCGACCCGGCGCTCGGCGATTGCCCCGACCTCGGCGGCGGCGATGGCCAGGAAGTCGGCGGCGAAACCGAGCGGGGCGCCGTGGAAGTTGCCGGTCGACTCCACCCGGCCGTCCGGCAGGACCACCGGGTTGTCCACCACCGAGCGCAGCTCCCGCTCGGCCACCGTGCCGGCGAAGGCCAGGGTGTCCCGCGCGGCCCCGGCCACCTGGGGCGCGCAGCGCATCGAGTACGCGTCCTGCACGGCGTGCGCCACGTCGTCCCGGTGCGAGTCCATGATGTTCGAGGACTGGAGCAGCCGATGGATGTTCGCCGCCGAGACCGCCTGCCCCGGGTGCGGCCGGATCGCGTGCAGTTCCGGCAGGAACGGCCGGTCCGACCCGAGCATCGCCTCGATCGCCAGGGCGGCCGTGATGTCGGCCATGGTGAACAGGTGCGCGGCGTCGTCGATCGCCAGCAGCAGCATGCCGAGCATGCCGTCGGTGCCGTTGATCAGCGCCAGCCCCTCCTTGGCGGCCAGCTCGACCGGAGCGAGCCCGGCCTCCCGCAGCGCCGGGCCGGCGTCGAGACGTTCCCCGGCCGGGCCGAGCACCCAGCCCTCGCCGAGCAGCACCAACGCGCAGTGCGCCAGCGGGGCCAGGTCACCGGAGGCACCGAGCGAGCCGTGCTCCGGTACCCATGGCGTGATGTCCGCGTTGAGCAGGTCCACCAGCCCCTGGGCCACCAGCGGCCGGACCCCGGAGTGGCCGAGGGCGAGTGAGCGTACCCGCAGCAGCATCATCGCCCGGACGACCTCGCGGGGCATCGGGGCACCCACCCCGGCCGCGTGCGAGCGGATCAGCGCGTGTTGCAGCTCGGCCCGGCGCTCCGGCGCGACGAACGTGTTGGCCAGCGCCCCGAACCCGGTCGAGACACCGTAGACGGGCCGGCCGGCGCGCTCGATACCGTCCACGATGGCCCGGCTGGTGGCCAGCGCCTCCAGGGTGGACGTGTCCAGGACGACCTTCGTATGGCCGCGCGCCACGGCGAGCACGTCGGCGGGGGAGATTCCGGTGGGCAGGACGGTCACGGTCGACATTGCGGTACTCCGTTGTGCAGAACCTGGCGGATCAGTGGTACCCCTGGCCGGTAGGCCAGGTGCAGGTGGGAAGGGGCGTCGAGGATCATCAGGTCGGCCTGGGCGCCCGGCCGGAGCACACCGACGTCGGTGCGGCGCAGCGCCCGCGCCCCACCGGCGGTCGCCGCCCACACCGCCTCCGCCGGGGTCATCCCCATCTCGCGTACGGCGAGCGCCACGCAGAACGGCATCGACGACGTGTACGACGAACCGGGGTTGCAGTCGGTGGCCAGCGCCACGGTCACCCGGGCGTCGAGCAGCCGGCGGGCGTCCGGGTACGGCGACCGGGTGGAGAACTCGGCGCCGGGCAGCAGCGTGGCCACGGTCGACGAACCGGCCAACGCCTCGACGTCGGCGGTGGACAGGTGCGTGCAGTGGTCCGCGCTGGCCGCGCCCAACTCCACCGCCAGCTGCACACCCGGCCCGGGACCGAGCTGGTTGGCGTGCAGCCGTAGACCCAGCCCGGCGGCCTGCCCGACGGTGAGGATCGCCCGCGCGTGGTCGGCGTCGAAGGCGCCCCGCTCGCAGAACACGTCGATCCAGCGGGCGTACGGGGCGGCGGCCCGCAGCATCGGCCCACAGACCAGCCCCACGTAGTCGTCCGGGCGGTCGGCGTACTCGGTGGGCACCACGTGCGCACCGAGGAAGGTGGTCTCCCCGGTCACCTCTGCGGCGATCCGCAGCGACCGGGCCTCGTCGGCGACGTTGAGGCCGTACCCGCTCTTGATCTCGATGGTAGTGGTGCCCTGCCGCATCGCCTCGGTACGCAGCCGGTGCACGGTGGCCCGCAGGTCGTCGTCGGAGGCGGCCCGGGTCGCGGCGACCGTGGTCCGGATGCCGCCGCCGGTGTACGGCTGCCCGGCCATCCGGGCGGCGAACTCGGCGGCCCGGTCCCCGGCGAAGACCAGGTGCGCGTGGCTGTCCACGAAACCGGGCAGCACCGCGGCCCCCTCGGCGTCGAGCCGGCGGTCGGCGGCCGGGGCGTACCGGGCCGGACCGAGCCACGCGATGCGGCCCTCCTCCACCAGGATCGCCGCGCCGCGCCGGATACCGAGCCGGCCCCCCTCACCGGTACCGGCCACATTGGTGACCAGTTCCCCGATGTTGTCGATCAAAAGGCTGCTCAGCATCCGGTCACCGCCCCGATTGCGTCCCGCAGTTCGGTGGCCACGTCCACCGACACGTGCCGGCCGTCCCGGACCACCGGCCGGCCGTCCACCACCACGTGCGTGACGTCGGCGGCGGTCGCCGCGAAGAGCGCCCCGACCGGCGGTACACCGGCGGTGCGTACCCCGTCCAGGGCGACGGTGACCAGGTCGGCGCGGGCCCCCACGGCGATCCGGCCGGCGTCCGGCCAGCCAAGCGCGGCGTGCCCGGCGGCGGTGGCCGCGTGCAGCAGCTCGGCGGCGGTGAAGTGGCCGCGCCGTTCGGTGCGCAGCCGTTCGTCCAGCTCTACCGCGCGGGCCTCCTCGAACAGGTCGACCACCGCGTGGCTGTCGCTGCCCAGGCTGAGCGGGCTGCCCGCGTCGGCCAGCGCCCGGCCCGGCCCGATCCCGTCCGCCAGATCCCGCTCCGTGGTCGGGCAGAGGCAGACCCCGGTGCCGGTCCGGCCGAGCAGGGCGATATCCGCGTCGGTGAGATGGGTCGCGTGCACAGCGGTCGTCATCGGACCGAGTACCCCGAAGTCGGCCAGCAATTCGGTCGGGGTGTGCCCGTGCCGGTCCAGGCAGGCGGCGTTCTCCGCGCGTTGCTCGGAGAGGTGCAGGTGCAGCGGCACGCCCTCGTTGCGGTACGCGAAGGTGGCCATCACGTCGGCCGGTACGGCCCGGACCGAGTGCAGGGCCGCGCCGATCCGGGCGTGCGGGCGGGCCCGCAGCGCGTCGTGCCGCGCCGACCAGCCGTCCACGTCGCCGTCGCTGAACCGCCGCTGGGTACCGGTCAGCGGGGTGCCGTCCACCCCGGCGGTGAGATAGAGGGTGTCCAGCAGGGTGAGCCGGACGCCGGCCTGCGCGGCGGCCTCGACGAGTGACCCGCCCATCGCGTTCGGGTCGGCGTACGGCACCCCGTCCGGGCCGTGGTGCAGGTAGTGGAACTCGCCGACGCAGGTGATGCCGGCCAGCGCCATCTCCGCGTAGGCGGCCCGGGCCAGCGCCAGGTAGGTGTCGGGGTCGAGCCGGGTCGCCACCTCGTACATCCGGTCGCGCCAGCTCCAGAAGTCACCCCGACCGCCGTGGGTGCGCCCGCGTAACGCCCGGTGGAACGCGTGCGAGTGGGCGTTGGCCAACCCCGGCAGGGTCAGCCCGGGCAGCCGGACGGCTTCCGCCGGCGCGGTGGCCCCGGCGGTGACCGAGGTGATCCGCCCGGCTTCGGCCTCGATCAGCACGTCGCCGACCGGTGCGGTCGCGTCGGCCGGCCAGGCGTGCTCGGCGAACCAGCGGAGCGTCATGGTCGTCCCCTGTCGAGCTGCTCCGGCTGTGCTAGCGACGTGACCGGTCCGGGTGGCGGTGTTGCGGGCGTGGCCGGTCCCTGCTCCGTCT
The DNA here is from genome assembly GCF_036906895.1 of Micromonospora sp. CPCC 206060. Lineage (NCBI taxonomy): Bacteria > Bacillati > Actinomycetota > Actinomycetes > Micromonosporales > Micromonosporaceae > Micromonospora > Micromonospora sp. CPCC 206060. Next base: position 26,694 of record NZ_JBAKHU010000010.1, on the reverse strand, counting down.
GTACGAGCAGCTCGACAGCGTTCCAGCGAAGGTGTCGACCCGCGCGCGGCGGCCCGGCGGCCTCCCGACTCATCGGCATGTCAGCTCCTCCAGCACCCGGGCCAGGGCGACCACCCCGGCGGCGCAGTCGGCGTCGGTGGCCGTCTCGGCGGGGGAGTGCGACACCCCGGTCGGGTTGCGGACGAAGAGCATCGCGGTCGGCACGTGCCCGGCGAGCACCCCGGCGTCGTGCCCGGCCCCGGTCGGCAGTACCGGCACGTCCAGCAGCGCGCGCAGCCGGCCGGTCAGCCCGGCGTCGAAGCCGACCAGTGGGGTCGCCGACTCCTCGGTCAGGGTCAGCCCGGTGCCGTCCGCATGGGCCCGCTCGACGGCCTCGGCGCGGACCTCGGCGACCAGGCTGGCCAGCGTCTCCGGCTCCGCGGCCCGGGCGTCCAGCCAGCCGGTCACCTGGGACGGGATCGCGTTCGTGGCGTTCGGCTCGACGCGGACCCGGCCGACGGTGGCGTGCGCCCCGTGCAGCCGGGCCTGACGGTTCGCGGCCAGCACGGTGTGCGCGAAGGTGAGCATCGGGTCGCGGCGGTCGGCCATCCGGGTGGTACCCGCATGGTTGCCCTCGCCGGTGAAGTCCAACCGCCACCGGCCGTGCGGCCAGATCACGCTCGCCACCGCGACCGCCGCGTCCTGTTCCACCAGCGCCCGGCCCTGCTCCACGTGCAGCTCCACGAACGCGCCGAACCGGGCGACCAGGTCGGGCCGGGCGCCGGCCGGTACCCCGCCGAACGCGTCGGCCAGGCACACCCCGTCCCGGTCGGTCAGCGCCGCCGCTCGCGCCGGGTCGAGCGCGCCGGTGAGCAGGCGGGACCCCAGACACGGTACGCCGAACCGCCCGCCCTCCTCCTCGGCGAACGCGACCACCCCCAGCGGCCTGGTCGGGGTCACGCCCTGCTGGCGCAGCTCGTCGACGGCGAGGAACGCGCTGACGATGCCGAGCGGGCCGTCGTAGGCGCCGCCCTGCGGTACCGAGTCGAAGTGGCTGCCGGTGAGCACCGCGTCCCCGGCGGCCGGGTCGCCCCACCAGGCGAAGAGGTTGCCGTTGCCGTCGGTCTCGACCGGCATGCCCCGGGCGGCGGCCTGCCCCCGGAACCAGTCCCGCAGCCGTTCCTCCGGTTCGGTGAACGCGTAGCGCAGGTAGCCGCCGGTCCGTTCGTCCCGGCCGATCGGCGCCAGCTCGTCCCACAGCCTCCGGAACGCCGCCTCCATCACTGCTCGGCCATCGGGATGCGGACCCCGGTGCGCTCGGCGACCGCGTGGGCCTCGGGATAGCCCGCGTCGACGTGCCGGATGACGCCCATCGCCGGGTCGTTGGTGAGTACCCGCTCGATCTTCTGTCCGGCCAGTGCGGTGCCGTCGGCGACGGTGACCTGCCCGGCGTGGATGCTGCGGCCCATGCCCACCCCACCGCCGTGGTGGATGGACACCCAGGACGCGCCGCTGGCAGTGTTGACCAGGGCGTTCAGCAACGGCCAGTCGGCGATCGCGTCCGAGCCGTCCGCCATCGCCTCGGTCTCCCGGTACGGGCTGGCCACGCTGCCGCAGTCCAGGTGGTCCCGGCCGATCACGACCGGGGCGGAGAGCTCACCGGAGGCGACCATCTCGTTGAACCGCACCCCGGCCCGGTCCCGTTCACCGTAGCCCAGCCAGCAGATCCGGGCCGGCAGGCCCTGGAACGCGACCCGCTCGCCGGCCAGCCGGATCCACCGCGCGAGGGACTCGTTCTCCGGGAACAGGTCGAGGATGGCCCGGTCGGTGGCGGCGATGTCGGCCGGGTCGCCGGAGAGCGCCGCCCAGCGGAACGGGCCCCTACCCTCGCAGAACAGCGGCCGGATGTACGCCGGTACGAAGCCGGGGAAGTCGAACGCCCGCCCGTATCCGGCGAGCTGGGCCTCGCCCCGGATCGAGTTGCCGTAGTCGAAGACCTCCGCCCCGGCGTCCAGGAAGCCGACCATCGCCTCGACGTGCTTCGCCATGCTGGCCCGGGCCCGGTCGGTGAACTCGGCCGGCTTCGCCGCCGCGTAGTCGGCGGCGTCGGCCGGTTCCACCCCCTCGGGCAGGTACGACAGCGGGTCGTGCGCGCTGGTCTGGTCGGTGACGATGTCCACCGGTATGCCCCGGCGCAGCAGCTCGGGCAGGACGGTCGCGGCGTTGCCGACCACCCCGACGGAGAGCGCCCGCCGGTCCCGCTTCGCGGCCAGGACCCGGTCGACGGCATCGTCGAGCGACCCGGCGACCTCGTCCAGGTAGCGGTTACGGACCCGGCGGTCCAGCCGGGTCGGGTCGACGTCGATGATCAGGCAGACGCCGTTGTTCATGGTGACCGCGAGCGGCTGGGCGCCGCCCATCCCGCCGCAGCCGGCGGTCACCGTCAACGTGCCGGCCAGGCTGCCGTTGAACCGCTTCGCGGCCACCGCGGCGAACGTCTCGTAGGTGCCCTGGAGGATGCCCTGGGTGCCGATGTAGATCCACGAACCGGCGGTCATCTGCCCGTACATGGTCAGTCCGAGCTGTTCCAGCCGGCGGAACTCCGGCCAGGTGGCCCAGTCACCGACCAGGTTGGAGTTGGCCAGCAGCACCCGGGGCGCCCACTCGTGGGTCCGCAGCACACCCACCGGGCGGCCCGACTGCACCAGCAGCGTCTCGTCGTCGGCGAGGTCGGTCAGGGTACGCACCAGGGCGTGGTACGACGGCCAGTCCCGGGCCGCCCTACCGGTCCCGCCGTAGACCACCAGGTCCTCGGGGCGTTCGGCCACGTCCGGGTCGAGGTTGTTCATCAGCATCCGCAGGGCGGCCTCCTGCGCCCAGCCCCGGGCGGTGCGGGCGGTGCCGTGCGCGGCGCGGACCGGCTGGTACATCGGGCACTCCTTCTGTGGTGAGGTCAGCTCAGGAACAACTGGCGGCGGGCGGCGGACGACTCGAACGCCTCCAGCCGGCGCTGCGCGTCGGCCGGGGCGGCGTCACAGATCGCCTGGAGCAGCACCATGGCCAGTGCCATCGGTGCGGTGTGCAGGTCGAAGACGAGATGGGCGCCGACCGAGGCGGGGAGCACGATCTCGGCGTACTCGTCGACCGGGCTGACCGGCGAGTCGGTGATCGCGACGATCCGTAGCCCGGCGTCGCGCGCCTCGCGCAGCGCGTCCAGGCTCTCCCGGGGGTACCGGGGCAGCACCATCGCGAGCAGCGCGGTCGCCCCGGCCGCACGGGCCTGCTCCAGCCGGTCGGCGAGCAGGCTCCCACCGGTGTCCAGTACCCGCACGTCCGGGTGCACCTTGGCGGCGAAGTACGCGAAGTAGGCGGCCAGCGGGGCGGCGGCCCGCAGCCCGAGTACCGGCAGCGGCCGGCTGGCCGCCAACAGCCCGCCGGCCTCGGCGATCCGCCCGGGATCGGCGAGCTGCTCGGCCAGCCGGTCCAGGTTGGCGCTCTCGGCGCGTACCGCCCGTTGGAGTTCGTTACCGGCCTCCGCCGGGGTGCCCGGGTCGGTGAGGGTGATCTCGCGGAGCCGGCGGCGCAGTGCCGGGTAGCCGTCGTAGCCGAGGGCGATCGCGAAGCGGGTCACCGACGGCTGGCTCACCTGGGCCAGGTCGGCGACCTCGGCGGCGGACAGGTACGCCGCCGACGCGGCGTGCTGTACGAGGCAGTGCGCGATGCGCCGCTGGGTCGGGGTGAGCCGGATGCCGCCGAAGAGGTCCAGCACCCGGTCCGGCGGTGCAGCCGAGATGATGACCTCGTCATTCATGCCGTGACTGTATGCATGAAAACATTCATTGGCAATGGGGGGCGGAAGAAGTGGTAAGAACCCTGTCGTGGACGCAACGAAGCTTCGCCGTGCCATCAGTCGTACCCGGCTGGCCCCGGTCGCGGCGTTCCCCAAACGGATGCTCCGGGTGAGCAAGCACAACGCCAAGGTGCTCAAGGTCTCCGCCCGGTGGCTGGTCACCTCGCGGGAACATCACAACTACACCTACGACCTCACCACCCTCAGCCGTAGCCACCTGGCCTGGTTCGTCAGCCTCATCTGCGACGTACCGATCGCGCAGGTCCGGACCTACCTAGGCGAGATCGAGTCCGACGACACCCTGCGCCGGCACCTCGAACAGGCCATCGCCAGCGCCGACCGGCGCGGCCTCGCCGACCGGCAGGTGCGCTACGCCCGCAGGATCGGCTGGTACGCCATCGTGCGGGCCCGAAAGCCCCAGCACATCGTGGAGACCGGGGTGGACAAGGGGCTGGGCAGCTGTGTGCTCGCCGCAGCCCTGCTGCGCAACGCCGCCGAGGGGCACCCCGGCCGGGTCACCTCCCTGGACATCAACCCCGAGGCCGGGTACCTGGCCAAGGTGGCCCCCTGGTCGGAGGTCATCGACCTGGTCATCGGCGACTCGATCGCCTCGATCAAGGCACTCGACCGGCCGGTAGACCTGTTCCTGCACGACAGCGACCACAGCCGGGAGCACGAGAAGCGGGAGTTCGATGCGGTGGAGGGCAAACTCGCCCCCGGCGCGCTGCTGCTCACCGACAACGTCACCACCACCAACGTCCTCGCCAATCACGCCGAACGCACCGGCCGGCGGTTCCTCGCCTACCGGGAGACCCCGGCCAACCACTGGTACCCCGGGGACGGCATCGGCGCCGCCTGGTGACCCGGTGTCCCCCGCAGGGGCGCCGACCTGACGTGACACCCTGACCGGATGCGTGTCGCCTCGATCCACACGTACCCGGTCAAGGGTGGCCACCGGCTCGACCACGATGCGGCCCCGGTCGAGCGGTGGGGCCTGGCCGGCGACCGGCGCTGGATGGTCGTCGGCCCCGACCTGCTCGGGGTGACCCAGCGTGAACTACCCGGGCTCGTCCTGCTCCGACCGACCGTGCACCCGGGCGGGCTCAGCCTGCGCGCCGCCGGCCGGGCCACCCTCGACGTTCCCGAGCCGGCCACGGGTGACCGGCTGGACGTCCGGGTCTTCACCCACCGGCCGCCGGTACCCGTCCGGTTCGCTGGGGAGGCCGCCGACGCCTGGCTCAGCGCCCTGTTCGGGCGTCCGGTGCGCCTGGTCTGGCTCGACGAGCCGGCGACCGCCCGCCCGGTCAACCAGCAGTACGGCGCCCCGGCCGACCGGGTCAGCTTCGCCGACGGCTACCCGCTGCTGCTGGCCAACGCCGGCTCGCTGGCTGACCTGAACACCGCGCTGGCGGGGACCGGTGCGGAACCGGTGCCGATGACCCGGTTCCGACCGAACCTGGTGGTCGACGGTGCCGGACCCTGGGCCGAGGACGGCTGGCTCGGCGGCCGGCTGCGCGTCGGCCCGGTCGTCTTCCGGGTGGTCAAGCCCTGCGACCGGTGCGTGGTCACCACGGTCGACCAGGAGACCGGGGTGAAGGGCCGGCAGCCGCTGCGCATTCTCGCCGACCGCCGCAGGTTCGGGCAGGACCTGCTCTTCGGGGTGTACCTGATCCCGGACGGCACCGGTACCGTCCGGTGCGGCGACCCGGTCGAGCCCGTTCCCTGAGTCACCGGTCAGCCGGAGCCCGTACGGCCTGAGCCGCCGGTCGGACAGGACCCAGCGCGGCCCCGACGGCTGCACTGGGTCCTGTCCGACCGGACCGGCGCTCCAGGGCTGGTTGTGATCGTGTTAACGAGAAACTGGTGCGGGAGAGGGGAGTCGAACCCCTACGTCCTTCCGGACAACAGGACCTAAACCTGCCGCGGCTGCCATTACGCCACTCCCGCCGACCTGACGAGTCTAGAGCGTCGGGCGGCGACTGTGTTCAGGCCAGCGGCTCGCAGGATATTTGAAACTGTTCCGTGACTCACCAGGCAGCCGCCGGGTAGCTCACGCAGCCGGCGGGCGATGGTCTTGGGCCCCAGTTCGGGGTGGGCCAGGGCATAACGGATCACCGTGTCGCGACGGGTGGCGGCACGCCACCGCCGTCCGCCCGGTCGCGGATCGAGTACACCGGCCTCGGTCAGCCGGCTCCGGATGCGGTGCAGGTGTGCAGGATGGCATCCGACCAGTCGAGCGGCGGCGTCGGCGGTCAGTTCCTGCCGGTCGACCCGGCGCAGCACCTCGACCAGTTCGGTCTCGGGCACCGCCTGCCGGCGCCGCTCCCGGCCGTCCAGGCTGGCCGGATCGGATCCGCTGCCGTCCACCGTGCCGGTGACCACGCCGAGCCTCCGGCGGTTACGTCCCGCGTAGGTTGCCGTCTGGCTGTGGCAGTTCGGGCAGAGCAGGCGCAGGTTGCCCGGCCGGCAGTCCCAGCTCTCCCCGCTGATGTGGTCGACGTGCAGGGTGAGCCGTTGACCGTTCCATGATGGACCGAGGTGGCAGGACGCGCAGCGATGCTGCATGCCGTGCTCGATGAGCGCCCGTCGGAGCAGTTCCGGTCGGGCCCGCCGCCGGAGCGGGTCCCCGAGTACCAGGATCTCTGCCGCAGCCAGGCGCCGCCGGGGCCCTGCACCACGTGGCCGCGCAGAGAAGTGTGAGGTGTCGATGCCCAGTTCGGCGATCCGACGTCGGAGATGGGCGTGCGATCCGCCGCTGGGTGCCAACTGGAAGTAACGGAGAACATCCGCCACGCTCGTCGATGCCGCGACTGCGGCCCGGAGCATCTCGGGCGTGTACCGGTACCGGACCATGCGCGCACCGTAACCGGGTGGTACGACAGTGCCGGGTCACGGCGGCGCCACCCGGTCGGGGCGACCGGGTGGCGCGCCGACTCAGTCCAGCCCGAGGTCCCGGCGCAACTTGGCCACGTGTCCGGTCGCCTTGACGTTGTACAGCGCCCGCTCGATTGTGCCGTCCGGGTCGATGACGAAGGTGGACCGGATCACCCCGGTCACCGTACGGCCGTAGGACTGCTTTTCGCCGTACGCGCCGTAGGCGGTGAGCACACTCCGGTCGGTGTCGGAGACGAGCGGGAAGGTGATCGCGTCGCGCTCGCGGAAGGTGGCCAGCTTCTCCGGCTTGTCCGGCGAGATGCCGACCACCTCGTACCCGGCGGCCTGGAGCGAGGCCAGCGAGTCGCGGAAGTCGCAGGCCTGCTTGGTGCAGCCCGGGGTCATCGCGGCCGGGTACGCGTACAGGATGACCCGTCGGCCGCGCAGGCTGGCCAGGGTGAGGGTCTCGCCGGTGTCGGTGGGCAGGGCGAAGTCGGGCGCGGGGTCGCCGGGGCTGAGGCGGACAGGCGTGGTCATGCGGGAAATCTACCGCCGAGCCCGGGGTACCAGCCGGTGACCGCGCCGCCTGGCGGGCTGGCTCGGAGTGATCAACGGAACGCCTAGTTGCAAAGGATTGGCAACAACCAGGTGCGCCCAATACCCTGAGTCGGTCGACGTGCGTCCGCCGTCGGTGGCTGCGCTGCGGGAGGTCGGATGGAAACCCTGGCGATGCACATAGCGAACGGGATCATCGACGGTCCCGTCGCCGCGGTCTTCGCGGCGTTCGCTCTCGCTGTGCTGGCGTTCTGTGTCCTCCGGGCCCGGCGTGACCTGGACGACCGGCTGGCCCCGATGGCCGGGCTGGTCGCCGCGTTCATCTTCGCGGTCCAGATGCTCAACTTCCCGATCTTCACCGGCGCGGTCAGCGGTCACCTGCTCGGTGGTGCGCTCGCGGCGATCCTGGTCGGCCCCTGGGTGGGTGCGCTCTGCGTGGCCGTGGTGCTGATCGTGCAGGCCCTGGTCTTCGGCGACGGCGGCGTCGCCATGCTCGGGCTGAACATCACCAACATGGCGATCCTCGGTACCGCTGCGGCGTACCTGCTGATCGCGCTGCTGCTGCGGGTGCTGCCGCGTACCCCGACCGGACTGGCCGGGACCGCGTTCGTGGCCGCAGTGGTCAGCGTCGTCGTCGCGTCGCAGGGCTTCGTCCTCCAGTACTGGCTCGGCGGCACCACCGACCTGGGCAACGGTCTCGGTGGGCTGGCCGCCACGCTCGCCGGGTCCCACCTGCTGATCGGGGTCGGCGAGGGCCTGATCACCGCCACCACGGTGGTGACCGTGGCGAAGGTCCGGCCCGACCTGGTGTACGCCCTGCGCGGCCAGCGGTTGACGCGGCCCGTTTCCGTCCCGGCCGTCGGAGGTGTGCGGTGAAGAAGCGTTCCTGGGGTTTCCTCGTCGGCGGGCTGCTGGTCGCCCTGCTGCTCGCCGGGGTGGTGAGCAACTTCGCCTCGCCGCACCCGGACGGGCTGGACTCCTCACTGCGGGCCGGCTGCACCTTCGACGCCGAGGACAACATCACCGGCGGCAGCTGCCCGGCCCAGGCCAGCCGGGAGCACGAGCTGGCGGACAGTCCGTTCGCCGACTACGGGCTGCGCGGCATCGACAACCCGTACCTGGCCACCGGCCTGTCCGGGGTGATCGGCGTGCTGCTCACCTTCGCCGTCGGGGGCGGCCTGTTCTGGCTGGCCCGCCGCCGCAACGGCACGGACGCCGGTGCGCCGGCCGGTGACCGTACCGACAGCGGTACCGGCACCGGTGCCCGCGTCGGCGCGGCGGGCTAGGCGTCCGGCGATGGGTGCCGGGCACGCCCACGTGCTCTACCAGGACCGGACCTCGGCGGTCCACCGTCTCCCGCCCGAGGTGAAGATCACTGCGATGGTGGCGTTCACCCTCGCCGTGGTGGCCACCCCCCGGGAGGCGTTCTGGGCCTTCGGCGGGTACGCCCTGCTGGTCGCGGTGGTCGCCGCGCTGGCCCGGGTGGGGGCGCGTTGGCTGCTCACCCGGTCACTGATCGAACTCCCGTTCGTGCTCTTCGCCTTCGTGCTGCCGTTCGTCGGGCAGGGGGAGCGGGTCGACTGGTTCGGCCTCTCCCTCTCCGTCGACGGCCTGTACGGCGGCTGGAACATCCTGGCCAAGGGCACCCTCGGGGTACTCGCGTCACTGCTGCTGGCGGCGACCACCCCGCTGCGGGACCTGATCCTCGGCCTGGACAGGCTGCGGTGCCCGCAGGTCGTCACCCAGATCGCCACCTTCATGCTGCGCTACCTCGACGTGCTGGTCGGTGAGGCGAAGCGGATGCGGGTGGCCCGGATCTCCCGGGCCGACGATCCGCGTTTCCTCTGGCAGTTGCGGGGCTTCGCGGCCGGGGTGGGTGCGCTTTTCCTGCGGGCCTTCGAGCGGGGCGAGCGGGTCTATCTGGCGATGCTCTCCCGGGGCTACACCGGCCGGATGCCGGCGGTCTGGGAGTCGTCCGGTGCGGCCACCGCCGGGCAGTGGCTGGTGGGGGTGAGTGTTCCGGCGGTGGCGGCCGGCATCGCCGCCACCGCCGCCGTCCTGACATGATCGGGTACGTGCAGACTCCGCCCTCGCTGGACGTGCGTGCCGTCCGCTACGCGTACCCGGATGGTCATGTCGCCCTGCACGGGGTGGACCTGACCGTGCCGCGCGGTGACCGGGTGGCGCTGCTCGGGCCGAACGGGGCCGGCAAGACCACGCTGGTGCTGCACCTCAACGGCATCCTGGCGGCCGAGGCGGGCTCGGTGACCGTGGGTGGACTGGCGGTCAGCCGGGACCGGACGACGCTCGCCGAGATCCGCCGCCGGGTCGGCATCGTCTTCCAGGATCCCGACGACCAGCTCTTCCTGCCGACGGTGGCGGAGGATGTCGCGTTCGGGCCGGCCAATCTCGGGCTGCGCGGGGCCGAGCTGGCCGAGCGGGTGGACGAGGCGCTGGCGGCGGTGGGCATGTCCGAGCACCGGGACCGGGCGCCGCACCACCTCTCCTTCGGCCAGCGGCGTCGGGTGGCGGTGGCCACCGTGCTCGCCATGCGTCCGGAGATCCTGGTGCTGGACGAGCCTTCGTCGAACCTCGACCCGGCGGCCCGTCGCGAGTTGGCGGAGATCCTGCGTGCCCTGCCGGTGACGCTGCTGATGGTCACCCACGACCTGCCGTACGCCCTGGAACTGTGCGACCGTGCGGTGATTCTGGACCAGGGCCGGATCGTCGCCGACGGGCCCATCGTCGAGCTGCTCGCCGACACCGATCTGCTGGCCCGGCACCGCCTCGAACTGCCCTACGGCTTCAGCCCCCGGCCCGCCCCGCGCTGACCCGCAGCTGTCGATCATGGACTTGTGGTGCCCAGTTGGGGATGATTAATCCCCTTTGTCACCCACCACAACTCCATGATCGACGCTGTCGGGGTGCGGGTTGGTGCGGCGGCTGGTGCGGGCGGTGCTGCGCAGCCGGAGCGCCCCGGCTGCGGCCACGCCGGCGCCGAGCACCACGGTCAGCGCGATGACCCCCCGGGCTGCCGGGGCCGGCCACGGTACCGGGGCCACCGCGCGGGCCAGTACCGCCGCGTTGGACACCCCGGCGAAGAGCGCCAGACAGATCCCGGCCAGGGCCACCGCGAAGTCCGCCGCCGGGCGGCGGGCCAGCGCGTACCCACCGGCGGCGAGCGCACCGAGACCGGTGAGCAGCGGCCAGATCCCGGTGGTGAGCAGGCCCCCGAGCAGCCCGGTCAGCCCGTCGGCGCCCGCGTCGATCTCGCGGGCCACCGCGAAGGACACGGCGGCCAGCCCACCCACGGCGGACAGGGCACCGAGCGCGGCCATCGCCCGACGTCCGGCCGGTGTACCGGCCGGCAGCAGTCCCAGCGTCCCGACCGCGAGGACGCCGAGCAGGATCCCCGCCCACCAGGTGTACGGGTCGGGTGGTGGTACCCAGTCCAGGGTGCCCCGGATCTCCCCGGCGGTGTCGCCGTCGCGCAGCGGGATCGTCCAGTCCCGGATCCGGTGCTCCCGTCCCGGGTCGGCGCGTACCACGGCCGGTGGTGCCGACTCCCGCCACTGGATGCGCTGGTCGTGCCAGCGGGCCACCGGTTCGGTGGCGATCCGGCTCCACTGTGGCGGCTGGGTCGGGCCGGCGGTGGCCGGTACCGGGGTGTTCCCGTCCAGGGTGCGGTTCAGGTACGTCGCCGGGGAGTTGACGTTCTCGTAGACCCCGTCGGGGCGCACCTCCAGGTACGGCTCACCCTGGTAGCCGAGCACCACCACGGTCCGCCCACCGGTGCTGGTCAGTTCCAGTCGGGCGCCCGCCTCGATGGTGCGTACGGTCAGCCCGGGCCGGTCCGGGGCGACCCCGGTGACCTCGGTCCGGTAGTCGGTGGCGGCCGGCGCGTCCGCACCGTGCGCCGACGCGGGTGCCGCCGGAACGAGTACGGCCAGCGCGGCGACCAGACCGAGCAACACCCGGACGCCCCGGCGGGGGAAGGGTACGGTCACTTGCCGGCTGCCTCCACCGCCGCCCGGAGCCCCTCCGGACTGCGGTCGGCCAACTGCTGGCCGTTCACCAGGATGGTCGGCGTACCGGTGATCCCGGCCTTGCTCGCCTCCTCGGTGACGTGCTCGGTCCACGGTTTGAAGGTGCCCTCCCGCAGGCAGGAGGCGAAGCCGTCCCGGTCGAGGCCGACCCCGGCGGCGATGTTGACCAGTTCGTCGTCGCTGAGCCCGGCGCCACCCTCCGGCGGCTGCTTGGCGAACAGCGCCTTGGCGTACTCGCGGTACTTCCCGCCCTCCGCCGCGCAGCCGGAGGCGGCCGACGAGCGGGTGGAGTACTGGGTGCTGGAGAACCGGTTGAGGTAGGCGACCGGGTGGTAGACCACCTTCACCTTGCCCTCGCTGATGAGCTGGTCGATGGTCGCCCCGCTGGCCTGCTCGAACTGCTGGCAGGCCGGGCAGAGGAAGTCCTCGTAGATGTCCACGGTGACCGGACCGGAACCGGCGACGACCCCGGTGCCGGCGTCGTTGGACCCGGTGGGCGCGGTGTAGTCGTCGGAGCGCTGGGCGGAGTAGATGCTCCAGCCGATCAGCCCGGCGATGACCAGTACCGCGACCGCCGCCACCGAGGTCCACAGGGTGCGCTTGCGGCGCCGTTCCCGGGCGAGCTGCTCGCGGACCACGCGGGCGGCCTCGTTGCGGCCCTTGCGACTACTCATCCACGTCCTCCAGCGTGTTGTCCCCGGCCAGCACCCCGTCAACCGAGAGCGGGGTGCGTGGCCAGATCAGCAGGAACCCGGCAAGCGCCAGGAACCCGAGGTCCCGGAGGATCTCCGGGCCGTAGTTCGGGCTCTGCCCGGCGGCCAGCTGCCCACCGCTGCCGAAGCAGCCGCAGTCGATCGACAGGCCGCGTGACCAGGCCGAGGCGATGCCGGCGACGAAGACCACCAGCAGCGCCGCGGAGAACCCGGCGGCGAGCCGGGTGGCCAGGCCGAGCAGCAGGAGTACGCCGAGGGCGATCTCCACGAACGGCAGGGCCGCCCCGACCACGGTCGCCGCGTCGTACGGCAGGATCTGGTACGCGTTGACGGCGCGACCCGAGGCCGCCAGGTCACCGACCTTCGTGCCGCCCGCGACGAGCCACACGGTGGCCAGCCCGAGCCGGGCGGCGACCCCGAGCCAGGGGCGGACGGTGGACCATCGGGCGGTCTGCTCACTCGGCACGGTCACGGTCATTGGTCGTTCCGTCCGTTCGGATGGTTCCGCCGGATCCTCAACTGGCGAGTGCGTCACCGACGGCGTCCACGAGTTCGGCGCGGGCCCGGGCCACCCGGGACCGGATGGTGCCCACCGGCACCCCTTCGACCTCCGCCGCCTCGGCGTACGACAGGCCGAGCACCTGGGTCAGCACGAATGCCTCCCGCCGGTCGGCGGGGAGGCGGCGCAGCAGGTCGGCGGCACCGAGGTGACCGGCCGGGTCGGGGTGCGGGTGGTCGGTGTGGGCCTGGGCGGCGAGCCGGGCGTCGAGCCGTCGACGGCGGACCACGGTGCGCAGGTGGTCGGCGCAGACCCGGCGGGTGATGCCGAGCAGCCAGGTACGCGCACTGGACCGGCCCTCGAACGACGCGAGGGCACGGAACGCCCGCAGGTAGGTCTCCTGGGTGAGGTCGTCCGCGCTGTCCGGGTCGACCAGGGCGGCGGCGAACCGCCACACCTCGGCCTGGGTACCCCGGACGAACGCCGCCTGGGCCACCGGGTCCCCGTCCCGGGCGGCCACGGCCCAGTAGGTCGACGACTCGGGCGCGGCCCGGGTCCCGCCGTCGGGCGGGCCGGCCACGTCGACGAGATCGCGCTGCGCGGGGATCACGGAAATCCAGGTTACGCGCGCGTTGATCGGATGGGAGGGCCGTTGGTCCCTTCCATGTCGTACGCCACTGGTCGCCGGATCGGGGAACTTTTCCCGGTTCCCGGTCGACTACCTCCCCATGACATGCGACGACGTACGCGCGGCGCTGTCGGCGCGGCTGGACGGTGAGGATCCGGGGGCGCCGGGGGCGGTGCTGGACGCGCACACCGACGGCTGCCCGGGCTGCCGGGCCTGGCTGACCCGGGCGGAGCAGGTCACCCGGGCGGTGCGGGTGCAGGCGGTGGACGTACCCGATCTGACCGCCGCCGTGCTGGCTGCGGTGGCCGCGGACCCGCAGACCCGGCCGGTGCCGGCGCAGACGGTGCGGGCGGCGTTGCAGGCCCGCCGGCAGGTGCTGCGGGTGGCGGTGGCGGTGGCAGCCGTCGCCCAGCTCGCGGTGGCCCTGCCGATCCTGCTGGCCGGGCTGGGGGTGGCCCCCGACCCGCACACCAGTCGGGAGATGGCGTCGTTCGACGTGGCGCTCGCGGTCGGGTTCGTGCTGGCCGCCTACCGGCCGGAAAGGGCCCAGACGTTCGTGCCGGTGGCCATGGTGCTGGCGGTCTGCCTGGCGGTCACCAGCACCGTCGACATTGTGAACTCGACCACCGCGCTGATGCACGAGCTGGGTCACCTGGCGGCCGTGGTGCAGGCCGGGCTGCTCTGGGCGTTGGGCCGGGTCAGCCGGGAGCTGGACGGACCGGGGCGGGTCGTGGCGGCGGCGGGGCGCGGATGACGCCGGGTATGCGCGGAGGTCAGCGCGGCGGCGCCCGCCGACTCGGCGTCCCGGACCGGCCGGGTCGTTCCCGGGACAGCCGGTCGACCGACGCCTGTCGACCGTCGCGGCACGGTGGCGACGCGGCGTTGCTGACAGATACTCGCGGAGTCGCCGACCGGTCGGCGAGCATGGTCGACATGACTGTTGCGGGACACCCCTGGTGGGTCCGGGTGGGCGCCGGCCTCGGTGCGCTGATGGTGACGTTCGCCCTGCTCGTGGTCCCGGCGACGCCGGCTGCGGCGCACGCGGTACTGGTCAGCAGCAGTCCGGTGGCCAACGCGGTGGTGCCGGCGGCGCCTGCGGAGGTGGTACTCACCTTCAGCGAGCCGGTCCGTAAGGTGCCCGACCGGATCCGGGTGATCGCCCCGGACGGCTCCCGGGTGGACCGGGGGGAGCCCTCCTTCGAGGGCTCGGTGGTCACCATCGAGGTCGACCCGTCCGGTCCGCGCGGCACCTACCTGGTCAGCTACCGGGTGATCTCGGCGGACAGCCACCCGCTGCCGGGCGCCTACACCTACTCGGTGGGCGCGCCGTCCGCCCCGCCGACCGACTCTGGGGGTGACGGCGGCGACCGGGTCAACACGGTGGTCGACCGGGCGGTCAAGGTCGTCAAGTACCTGAGCTACGCCGGGCTGCTCCTGCTGGTCGGCCCGGTGCTGGTGCTCAGCCTGCTCTGGCCGAGGCGGTTGACCCGTACCGGGGCGGTCCGGCTGGCCTGGACCGGGTTCGGGGTGCTCGTGGTCGCCACGGTCGGCGCGATCGTGCTCCAGGCCCCGTACACCGCCGGTGGCGGTCTGCTCGACGTGACCGGCAGCGGCGTCCGGGACGTGCTGGGCAGCTCGTTCGGTGCCGCGCATCTGGTCCGGCTCGGCCTGCTGGCCGCCGGGGCGTTCCTGCTCTGGCCGGTACTGGCCGGCACGGGCGGTAGGTCGGACCGGGTGATCCTGGCGGTCCTGGGGGCGGCGCTGCTGTTCACCTGGCCGGTGGCCGGGCATCCGGCGGTCTCCCCGGCACCGGCGGTGTCGGTGGTGGTCGACGCGGTCCACCTGGGCAGCATGGCCGTCTGGCTCGGCGGGCTGGCCATGCTCGGTGGGTTCCTGCTGCGCCTGGCCGACGACCGGGAACTCGGCGCGATCATGCCGGTCTGGTCCCGTTGGGCGGCGTTCGCGATCAGCGCGCTGGTGCTCGCCGGTACGGTCGGCGGGCTGATCGAGGTGGGCAGTGTCGAGGCGCTGCTGGACACCACGTACGGCCGGTTGCTGCTGGCCAAGCTGGGCCTGTTCGTGGCGGCGGTGGTGGCCGCGGTGGTGGCCCGGCAACTGCTGCACCGGCAGGAACCGGCGCGGCGGCCGGCGCGCCGGGCGGTCTGGGCGGAGCTGGCGGTCGCCGCGGTGGTGCTGGGCGTGTCGGCGACCCTGGTGCAGACCACCCCGGCCCGGACCGCGGTGACCGACGTCGCGGGGATCGAGGCCACCTACTACTCGGCCAGCCTGACCAGTTCGATCTTCAACGTCCAGCTGGAGATGGATCCGGCGGAGCGGGGCAACAACACCATCCACCTGTACGCGTACACGCCGGACAACAAACCGCTGCCGGTGCTGGAGTGGTCGGCGACCGCCGCGTTGCCGTCGGAGGGCATCGAACCGCTGGAGATCCCGTTGCTGCCGTTGACCGACAACCACGCCACCGGGGAGATCAACCTGCCCACCGCGGGGGAGTGGCAGTTCCGGTTCACCCTCCGGATCTCCGACATCGACCAGGCAACGGTGACCACCACCGTCCCGGTCAAGTAGACGGTGACCACCGCCGTCCCGGTCAAGTAGTCCGACACACACCTGTCGCATCACCAGGAAGGCTCTCGAATGTCCCGTCACCGGCGTACCGCTCCCGTGGCGGCGGTCCTGGCGCTCGGCGCCGCGTTGACCGCCGTGCTCGGCTTCGCCGCCCCGGCCGCCGCCCACGTCTCGGTCGACCCGAAGGAGGCGACCCAGGGCGGGTACGGCCGGTTCGCGTTCCGGGTACCGAACGAGAGCGACACGGCCTCGACCACGAAGGTGGAGGTGGTGCTGCCGGAGAACGCGCCGGTCGGGTCGGTCTCCACCATGCCGGTGCCCGGCTGGACGGTCAGCGTGCAGAAGCGCAAGGTCGACCCGCCGGTGGAGGTGCACGGTACGCCGTTGACCGAGGTGGTCTCCCGGATCGTGTGGACCGCGTCCGCCGGCGCGGCGGTCAAGCCCGGCGAGTTCCAGGAGTTCCCGGTCTCGCTCGGGCCGCTGCCCAAGGTCGACCGGATGGTCTTCAAGGCGCTCCAGACCTACTCGGACGGGAACGTGGTGCGCTGGATCGAGGAGCCGCCGGCCGGTGGTGGCGAGGAGCCGGCGAACCCGGCCCCGGTGCTCACCCTGGCCCCCGAGGGCGGCGCGGCGCCGACGCCGTCGGCCGCTGTCACGGTGGCTGCCGGGGCGGACCGGAACGACGGCGGGGACGGCGACTCCGGCACCCTCCTCGGTGCGGCCGGGTTGGCCGCCGGGCTGGCCGGGTTCGTGCTCGGTGGCGCCGCCTACGCCCGTACCCGCCGGCAACCGACCAGCACCGACTGACTCGTTGGTTCCATGACGCCCCGCTTCAGGCGATATTCCGTGGTTGCACCATTTGGCTGGGTAAGGTCGTCGGGGTCACCACGGCCTGAAGGGGAATGACACGGATGCGGTTCGTACGCGCGATCGCCGGAACACTGCTGTTGACGATGGCGCTGCCGGTGGGACTGGTCGGTGCACTGCTGGCGAGCGGCGGGGGGCGGCGTGACCCCGACGGGCCGTACCGGATGACCGTCGAGATCGCCGGTCTCCCCGGCTGGCTCGGCTGGTTGCTGCTCGGCGCGGGTGCCGGGCTGGCCCTGCTCGCGGTCGGGCTGGCCGTCCGCCCCGGACGCCCGTCAGTCCCGCCCCGGGAGGTGGTCCTCGTGGTGGAACCGGCTCAGGTGCCGCTGCTCGCCGGGCGTCTCGGACTGGCCACGCTCGATGACGTCGGCCCCGGGAAGGTCGGCCCGGTCAGCGGCGAGTCGTCGACGGTGGTGGCGGAGCCGGGCGCGCCGGCCGGGGGATCCGGGCCGGTCGCGCTTCCGGAGTCGGCCGGCCACGCGGACGGGGAGCCTGCGGGACCGGTCGTGGTCTCCGGGCCCGGCCCGGTCCGTCCACCGGTTCCGCTCCGGCTGGCCTGGCCGGCGGCCCGTCCGCCCCAGGAGGGTCGGCCGGTGTCCCACCCGCCGGTACCGGCGTCGAAGGGTGGTCGTCGGGCGTCACCGCCCGGCTCCGTTGTGCCGGAGCGGGATTCCGGTCGGCGGCGGACCGGCTCCCGCTCCACCGGTAAACACCTGCGCGACCGGCCCTGACCGGCCTCCGCCGGTCCCTGGACGGTCCTGACCGGCTGTGTCCGCCGGTCCCTGGACGGCTGCCGTCGGCTGTTTCCGTCGGCCGGGTCCGTCGGGCCCCGGACGCGAGTGGCCCTCCGTGCTGCCGACACGGAGGGCCACTCTCACCGGGGATCGGTGCGACCGAAGCAGTGCTTTCGGCGGTTGATGCCAGATTAGCGCCCCGTGTGGCAGATGGGGAGCTGTGTCCATTTAGCGCAACTTCCCGGTAGCCTTCCCCGACGATCGGGGCCGACGGGCGATCGCCCCGGGCGGGTCATGGAAGGGCAGCCGCCCGGCTACCGCGTCCCGCCCGGGGCGGACCCCTTCCGGATCGGCAACGCGACCAGCAGCACCAGGGCGGTCAGCACGTAGGTGTTCCGGAGGACGAACTCGACCGGCGAATCGGTTCGCTCGACCGCCACCCCCCAGTCGTAGAACGACACCACCCCGTAGGTGATGACCAGGTAGAGCACGGCCGCCCCGGCGAGCAGCCGGCAGCGGCGCCGGCCGGCGACCTCCCCGGGCCCGGGTCTGGCCGACAGCGCGGCGTCCACCAGCACCACCAGCGCCGGGACGAACCAGTAGATGTGGTGGGTCCAGGTGATCGGGCTGACCAGCGCGCCGACCAACCCGGTCAGGGCCAGCCCGGTCAGTTCGTCGCCGGCCCGGGCGGCGCTCGCCGCCCGCCACAGCCCGTACCCGGTCACCAGGGCCACCAACACCAGCCAGAGCAGTGGATCCGGCCGGTCCGGCGCGGTGAACCGGCTGAGCAGCCCGAACAGCGACTGGTTGCCGGTGTAGTCGGTGCGGCCCACCCGCCCGGTCGACCAGAGTTCGTGGGTCCAGAACCGCCACGAGTCGGCCGGGGCCACCGCTGCGGCGAGCAGCGTCGCGACAGCAGCCGTCGCGGAGGCCACCACCGCCGCCCGCCACCGCCGGGCGGCGAGCAGGTAGACGATGAAGATGCCCGGATAGAGCTTGAGCGCCGTCGCCAGCCCGATGCCCACGCCGGCCCACCGCGACCTTCGGGGTACGGCGAACAGCAGGTCGGCCAGGATCAGCACGACCAGCAGCATGTTGATCTGCCCGAAGGTGATCGTCTCGCGGGTGCTCTCGACGGCGAGTACCCCGATGACCGCCACGGTGACGGCGAACCAGCGGGGCAGGGCGTGCCGCTCCACCACCGGTCGGATCAGCCACCAGGTGGTGGCCACCACCGCGACCACCGTCAGCGCGGTGAAAATGGCGATGGTGACGCCGAGCGGCAGGGCGGCGAAGGGACGCAGCAGCAGGGCGGTGAACGGGGGATAGGTGAAGTACAACTCACCCTGGACCCGGTCGGGTTGGACGTAGTCGTAGAGCGGATTCCCCCGGGCCCACCAGTCCATCGCCCGCATGTAGATTTTGAGGTCGAAAAAGTCGTGGACGAGTCCGGGCAGGTAGAGCGCGGGTAGCACGGCGGCCAAGGCGACCACCGTGACCAGACGTCGGACGGTACGCCCGTCCGGCTCGTCCTCGACGATGGTCGTCGGCAGGGTGGGATCGGCTGGCACGGGGAAACCCTAGCGGTCTGTTCTGCCCAAGCTGATGAGGCGCGGGGGCGTGGGCTGCGCGTAGTCTGTTCCGGTGGCTGATCTTCTCGTCTGGGTCGACTGTGAGATGACCGGGTTGGACCTCGGCCGGGATGCGCTGATCGAGGTCGCCGCGCTCGTCACGGACTCCGATCTCAACGTGCTCGGTGACGGGGTGGACGTGGTCATCCACGCCGACGACGAGGTGCTGGCCGGGATGCCGGAGATCGTCCGGACGATGCACGCCAAGTCCGGGCTGACCGAGGAGGTCCGGCGCTCGACGGTGACCCTGGCCGAGGCCGAGGACATGGTCATGGAGTACCTCACCACCTACGTCAGGGATCCGCGTACCGCCCCGCTCTGCGGCAACTCGATCGCCACCGACCGGGGCTTCATCACCCGGGACATGCCCCGGCTCGACGCGCACCTGCACTACCGGATGGTCGACGTCTCCTCGATCAAGGAGTTGTGCCGGCGGTGGTACCCCCGGGTCTACTTCGGGCAGCCGGCCAAGGGGCTCGCCCACCGGGCCCTGGCCGACGTCCGGGAGAGCATCCGGGAGCTGGAGTACTACCGCCGCACCGTCTTCGTACCCCTGCCGGGGCCGGACGTGGACGCGGCGAAGGCGATCGCCGCGGAGTTGTGACGCGGTTAGGGCGGAACCCGCTCGACGCGGTGCCCGGTCGTATGGCTATCATTGGTCGGCGCCCCGCCCGGGGAAATGAAATCCGGGTGTGGACGGCATGGTGGCTGTAGCTCAGTTGGCAGAGCACCGGGTTGTGGTCCCGGGTGTCGTGGGTTCAAATCCCATCAGTCACCCCACGTTCTACCTGTCAGGGTCGGCATAGCGCCGGCCCTGACCTGTTTCCGGAGGCAGTGTGGGGGCAGGACTCCTTCGCCTACCGGGCGGCCAGTAGTTCCCGGGCAACATCCCGGTCGTTGCCGCCGCCGGCAGACGGCAGCGGCCCCGACCGGGCCGGTCGGGACCGCGTTCCGCGTCGCGTGACGGGGTCAGGAGGTGGCGCTCGGCTCCGGCTCGGCCGACGGGCTCTGTTCGGCCGTCGCCGGTTCGTACGGCAGGGCGCTGCCCTTGACGTACTCCTCCCAGCCCATGTTCCAGTCGGTCCAGCCGTTGCCGTTCTGGAGCTTGCGCTCGGTGCCCTTGACCGTGACCGGGTCACCGATGCGGGTCTGGTTGAACAGCCAGGCTCCCTCGGCCATCGACACGTTGACGCAGCCGTGCGACACGTTCACCCGACCCTGCTGACCCTCCGACCAGGGCGCGGCGTGGATGAACTCACCGCCCCAGGTCAACCGCTGGGCGAAGTCGATGTCGGTGCGGTAACCCTCCTCCGGCCCGAGCTCGGCGAAGGTGTCGAAGACCGTCTCCTTGAGCTTCTCGATGACCACCATCGTGCCGCTGGAGGACGGGGTGCTCTTCTTGCCCAGGCTGACCGGGATGGTGCGGATCACCTTGCCGTCCCGGGTCACCGTCATCCGCTTCGTCTTGTTGTCCACGGTCATCACCGTGGCGGGACCGATCTTGATGTCGACGCTCAGGTCCGCCCGGCCGTACCAGCCGTCGCCCATCGGCAGGCCACCCGCCTGCACCCGGTACGACACCTTCGAGTTGGCCTGCCAGAACTCCTTCGGGCGGAAGCGCACCTCGGTGGGGCTGACCCAGTGCCAGATCCCCTCCTGCGCCGGCTCGGAGCGCACCGTCATCCGTCGCTGCACGTCGTCGCGGTAGTCCTCCGGGACGGCCCGACCGAACTTCACGATCAGCGGCATACCGACCCCCACCACCTGACCGTCGCCGAGGAAACTGGTCACCCGGACCTGCTTCGACGGCTTCGCCATGGTGGTGAACGCGCTGGTGGCGGTGACCGCCTTACCGTCGTCACCGGTCGCCGTCACGGTCGCGGTGTACGTCTCGCCGTACTTCAACGCGCCCCCGGGCAACCAGCTCCCACCGGCCGGATCCAGGGCGCCCTCGACGGTCTTGCCGGTGGAGTCCTTCAGCTCGAAGGTGGTCTCGGTGGCGTCCTTCGCGTCGAAGGCGATCGCCGTCGAGGCGGGCACGTCTTTTGCGTCGGCCGCCGGTCCGGTGATCGTCGCGGTGGCCTTGGGTGGCTTCTCCCCGCCGCCCTGCACGTTGCCCGGGCCGCCACCCGTGCCCTCCCCGCCGGTGCAGGCCGAGGTGACGGCCAGCACACCGGCGAGTACCACCGCGACGAGTATCCGGACCGGCGCCGGACGCCGGCCGTTGGCACGCTGGGTCAGCTGGTCCTGGCTAGCTCGCATGGTCCCCTCACAGTCCGTCCTCACGCCCATCGTCTCTCACTGACGCGCGAGGACAAGTACCCGTTTCCCCGGGTGAAGAGAACCACCATCCCGCAACATGGCAGATAGCGGGAATAACGCCCAAACTGCCCAGCGTGCCAGAGGTCAGCTCAGTTCTGCGCCATTCTGCTCGGCGACCGGGACCGCACTGCCCTTCACGAACTCGTCCCAGCTCATGCTCCAGGCCGTCCAGCCGTTGCCCGGGGTCAGCTTGCGCTCGGTCCCCCGGATGGTGATCGGGTCACCGACCTTGGTCTTGCTGAACAACCACTTCGCGTTATCCATCGACACGTTCACGCAACCGTGCGAGACGTTGCGCCGACCCTGGTGCTGCACCGACCAGGGTGCGGCGTGGATGTACTCGCCACCCCAGGTCAGCCGCTGCGCGAAGTCGATGTCGGTGACGTAGCGGTTCGCCGGGTTCGGATCGTCCCGGGTGTCGAAGACAGTGGACTCCTTCTTCTCCATCACCACCATCGTGCCGCTGGAGGAGGGGGTCGACTTCTTGCCCAGGCTCACCGGCAGGGTCCGGACCAGGTTGCCGTTCTCGTAGACCGTCATCTGCTTGGTGCTGTTGTCGACCTTCATCTCGAACCGGCTGCCGATCTTCCCGGTCGCGACACGGTCGACGTTGCCGTACTTGCCGTTGCTCAACGGGATGCCCTCCAGGGCGATCCGGACGCTGAGCGTGGTACCCGACTGCCAGTACTCCGGGGCCCGGTAGTAGGCCTGGGTGCCATTGGCCACCCAGTGCCAGGCACCGGGCTGCGGGGGATCGGTCCGGACGAACATCCGGCGCTGCACCGCCGCCCGGTCCTTCTTGGCGATACCGGGGGAGAACTCCACGACGACCGGCATGGCCACGCCGTACGTCTTGTCGTCGAAGAGGTAGAGCCCGGAGCCGATCACCGACCGGGGCTTCGCCATCGTGGTGAAGGTGGTCGTGCCGGTACGCCGCTGACCGTCCGCTGTGGTGGCGGTGACGGTGGCGGTGTAGGTCCTGTTGTACTTCAGCGGCTTGGCCGGTACCCAGGAGGAACCGTCCGCCCGGGCGGCGCCGTTCACCTTCTCGCCGTCCTGCCCGGTGAGAGCGACCTCGGTCACCTTCGTCCCGGCGGTGGCTGCGCCGATCTCCACGCTGACCGGCTGCTTCTTGGCTCCGGTGGCCGGCGTCACCTCGAGCCCACCCGTGGCGGCGGGCGCGGTGCCGCCGTCCGGAGAGGCGTTCGCCGACGGGTCGCCCGTACCCGCCGACGGTGCCGTGGTCTCGCTCACGAACTGCGGTGCTACCTCGCCACCGCAGGCGGTCAGCGCCAGCGGTGCGGCCAGGGCCAGGGCGGCCAGCATCGCCCGAGCCCGTGTGAACTTGCCCATCCCCACCTCGTTCACTCGGTTCTGGCGGACATCGTGCCGTACTCCCGCCCACCACCATGGCCCGTCAGCCTTACTGCTGCGCAGTTTGTCTGGTTTACCCTTTAAGCTCAACCGAAGAGGTGAGCCGACATCCGATTGGAGTGCCCCAGCGGGGCCATGCTAGTGTTCTCCCCGTTGCCAGCGAGCGCCGCTAGCTCAACTGGCAGAGCAGCGGACTCTTAATCCGCGGGTTCGGGGTTCGAGTCCCTGGCGGCGCACAGGTGATAGTGGCCCTGACCTGGTGTTACACACCGGGTCAGGGCCACTTCTTCTATCCCTGACCTTCGATGGTGCTCCGTGGGTGCTCGGGAGCCGTTGGACCGTGGTGGATTTGGTGGGCGGGATCCGGCTCAGCGGTGGTTGCCGGTGGCGCGTCGGGGTGGGGCGGGTCGCAGGTGACGTAGCCATCATGGGAGTGGATCCAGCCGTGCGCCTGGTGCGGTGTGATGGCGCGGGTGCACCACCGGCAGAGGACGGTTGTCCCGGCCGGGTGGATGATCATGACTGGTCCGGCTTGCAGGAACGCGGTCACCAGGGCGCGGATCGCCCGGCGGTGGATGGGGCAAGGCCAGAGCTCCCCGCAGTGGCAGTGTGCGCCGGAGTCTTCGAGGCCGTGTGCGGCGAAGAGGGTGTGGGCGATGCGCCAGCGCTGGCCGTCGCGGCAGCCAGGTGGTGGTTGCGCGGGCGGGTTTGTCAGGTCCCACGGAAGGCTCATGGGCGATGGAACCAGCCGAAACCGGGGCGGCGGACTGCAGCACCGCCGATGAGGCCTGGTGTACGTCGGGGGAGGCGTCCGTAGCGGAGAAAGACGCGTTCGGCTTCGATGCGGTCGTAGCAGGGGCGATTGGTACCGCACGCGCCGCAGGTCAGTAAGTGCTCCTCAAGGGTTCGCTGTGCACTGGACAGGTGGTCGAGCGCCTCGGTGCCGAGGTAGATCGTGCTCATGACGTCTCCCTGAAGAGGATGCGCGTCGTCACGCTTTACCGACAGTTGCTGGAGCGGCACCGGGACGGGCGACTTGTGCCCGACGGTCCTGGGAGCGTGATCGTGCGAGCTGTCGCACCCGCCCCGGGCCTGCTCTCACGGAGCCGCACGAGCTGCTTGTGCGCGTGGAGTTCCGCGATCAACAGTCGACCAGCGGCAGTGCGGGAATGGAACGCGGTCGAGCCGTGAACAGCGGGAACGCGTCTCAGGGGGCGTGAACTCGGTGAACTGACCACACCACGTCCCGAGGTCT
Organism: Micromonospora sp. CPCC 206060; assembly: GCF_036906895.1. Taxonomy (NCBI): domain Bacteria; kingdom Bacillati; phylum Actinomycetota; class Actinomycetes; order Micromonosporales; family Micromonosporaceae; genus Micromonospora; species Micromonospora sp. CPCC 206060. Next base: position 2,778 of record NZ_JBAKHU010000010.1, on the reverse strand, counting down.
GGCCGGTTGGCGATGCTGGCTATCGAGTGGTGGTCCGCGCGCTCGATGCGTGGGGTGGTTGCCGGTCCGGAGCGAGTGGCTTGATGAAGGCTCGGTTGATCGCGGGGTCTCGGCCGGGTACGTACTGTCCTGTCGGGAGGTAGCCACTGGCGGTAAAGAGGACAAGAGCGCTGGTGTTGCGGACGCCGGTTTCGAGGATGGCCCATTGAGCGCCCCAGCCGACCGCTTGGCTCTCCAGCCGGTTCAACAGGGCCCGGCCGAATCCGCGCCCACGTGCCTCGGCTATCAGGAAGGTCCTTTTGATCTCGACGGTACCGGTGGTTCGGTCGTACCAGTGGCAGCCGCCGCATCCGACGGGATTCTCCTGTTCGTACGCGATGACGAAGGTTCCGTTCGGTGGCGAGAACATATCCGGGTCGAGGTCGACCGGATCGGCGAAGCCGTACCGGTCGACCTGCTCGTTGTGGAAGGCACGTAGCAGCTGAGAGGCGTGGGGATGGTCTACCCGGGCTTCGCGCAGGGTCACTCCCGTGGCGTCGGCCGGTGGTGCGCTTGTCACACCCCCGATAATGCCGTATCGAACTCCGGCAGGAACTCGGCGACGGAACTGGAGCGGGCCCGGCGGGCCAGAGCCGGCCGAAGGCGCCGCAGGTAGTTGCGTCCGCGCGGTGACTGCACCTGTGGTAGCAGGCCGAGGCCGGTCCGCATCACGGCTACGCCCTCGGACAGGTTGCCGCGTAGCAGGTGGGCGCGGGCGAGGAAGGTCAGGTGGAGCAGCCCGGACCGTGCGTAGGGTGGCCCCTCGCCGGGGCGGCGGGGCGTGACCATGCTGGTTACGGAATCGGTGAGCAGACTGATTCCTTCGTCGAGCAGCCGGTTGCGGTTGGCTGTCGTCCGTTCGGCGAGTACCACCAGCCCTTGGCCGGCTTCGGCCGCGAGCTGCATCGGGCTGAGGTAGTACAGGAACGAGGTGCTGTCCGGGTCTCGACTGCGATCGAGTAGCGCGGTGGCTTGGTCGGCGCAGCGGCGAAAGCGGGCCAGGTCGCCGTCGGCCGCCGCAGCGGTGGCGTCGCGGCCCAGCAGTCGAGCTCGCAGGACGGAGTCGGTCCGGCGATCCTCGGCGGCGGCGGCTTCAGCCAGCTGAACGGCCTGGTGGCCGTGACCGGCGAACGCCGACACGTAGCTGAGCATGCCGATCGCGTTGGCGGCCCGGTCACGTGCTCCCAAGGCCCGGCAGACCCCGACGCTGAGCAGCAGGTACCGTTCGGCCGAGCCATAGCGGCTGGAATCGAAGTGCAACCAGCCCAGCAGTTGGGCGAGATCGGCGACGATGGCGAGCAGTCTGCGACCGGTCCGGACGTCGTAGTTGGCGTATTCCACCAGGTCAACGACGTTGCGTAGCTCGGCGGTGACGTATCGCAGGCTGAGTGCGCCGCCGCCGTGCCGGTCGTCGAGCCGACGTAGCGCCGCCACATGGGCGGCGATCAGGCTGACCTGCTCCGGCAGCACGTACTCGTGACCGGCGCGGTTGCGGGCCACAAGCACAGCACCGCGGAGTTGGTCGAGGACGGCAGCGGTCAGGTCGGCACCGCAGGCGTCCGCAATCGGGCTGCTCGGCGTCGGCGCGGTGGTGGTGAGCAGGCTCAGTTCCCGTACGAGATCGTCGATATGGGTCACCGTGTCCAGGCCTGCGGCTGCTGACCGTGCTACTGATGCCGTACCGGAACGTCCGGGCCACATCTGGTCGACGGTGACCGTGTAGCCGAGACGGTCGGTGAGCACGGTGGCCGCGATGTCCGGGATCGGCGGCCGGGGTCGGAAGCCGCGCCGGACCCAGGAGTACCCGGCGGTTGGGTCCAGTCGGAGCCGGTCGCGGCCCTGGCTGGACAGCCGGGCGTTGATGGCCGCTACGAGTTGGCGCGGACCCCACTCCGCCAACCGTAGAAGATCGGCCAGCGCCGACGTATCGCTCACCGGAACCTCCGCATCGATTGCCGCTCAGACGGTAGCGGTTGAGACCCCCGATCATTGGCTGGTCTGTTCGGAGTCGTCAATGTTCACGACGTTCACGCGACCATCCTCGGGCTTCCCGGAGTTCACGGCCCGCTGCCCTGCTCTGGCGAAGCCGGGGGCGCTGCACTCGATACAGAGGTTGGACGGTAAGACGACGAAGGCCCCGTGGCAGCTACTGGGCGTAACCAGGTGGACGCTGCCACGGATTCCCGCATACGATCACAACTCTTGATCGACACTAATCGATCAAGAGTTGTGGTGGTTCGTGAGCGTCGTGGAGGTGTCGGGGAGCGTGCTGAGGCGGTTTGATGCGACGCCGCTCCGCCTGCGTACCGATACGACGGAGCGAGCGGGGCCGAGACCATTGAGGGAGAATCAGTGCAATCCAGCCCGTCCCGGATACTGTTTGCGTTCGCTCCTACCCAAGACTTCCACGACCGCTTCTTCAACTGCTATCCGAGCAGCCTGCTCCATGCAATAGCCCCGCTGGTGCACGCAGTAGACAGTGGCCTTCTTGATGTAAGCTACTGCGATCGCATCGTGACTGGTCAGGTGCTCGTCGGCGGGTCGGCTTGACCTGGGTCGTTCGGGTTGGATCATGGTTGGGTGTCCGGAACGCCGTCCATCGTGGAGCTGCTTGAGCGGCTTGCCCGGTTGGAGGCCCGGGTTCTTGAGTTGGAGCGGGACAACGCCGGGTTGCGGCGGGAAAACGCCGGGTTGCGGCGGGAAAACGCGGTGTTGCGGCGGGAAAACGCGGTGTTGCGG